>JAUWHX010000022.1 GCA_030605695.1 bacterium
TGACTTCTCTGTTATCTTATTTATCAGGAGGTGGGTATAATCCTGGCGGTGTCCCTTTTTTGTGCGGCAACGTTTCTTGGACTTGTATTTATATACGATTATCTTCGGGTATCTGCCAAATTCAAGGATTTCTGCTTCGCACTGTGCTTTCTGAACATAAGGAGTTCCGATTGCATTTTTCTCCCCCATCAACATCAGGATTGGGAACTTAAGCTTGTCTCCTTTTTCTCCTTTAAGCTTAGGGACTTTTATCTTATCCTGTTCCTTTACTTTATACTGAAATCCAGCTATTTCTACGATTGCTTCCATTTTATTCTCCTTCATAAGGCTGAGCAGGATAGGATTGAGCAGGAGGAGCTATCTCTCCTTCTCTCACTGCTTTCTCTATAGCAGACTCTTTTCTCCTAACTGCTCTTCCTCTTGTCATAAAAGCGATACTAAAAGAAGTTACGATAAATAAAGCAAAAAGCACTACGGTTGTTTTTGTAAGGAATGGATTAGCTCCTCTTCCACCAAATACCGATTGTCCGCCTCCACCACCAAATGCTGAGCCCAGTCCTCCACCTTTTTGCTGTATTAATATTATAAAAATCAGAAAAAGAGAAACAATTATATGAATTGTGAGTAAAGCTCCGTACATTTTCTACACACTCCTTGCCTTTTTAATCATCTCTATGAATGAGTTTGCCTCAAGTGATGCGCCTCCTACCAAAGCTCCATCTATGTCAGGTTTGCGGATAAGAGCTTCTATATTATCGGGCTTAGCACTCCCACCATACAAAATACAAAGATTAGATGCAATCTCAGGGCTATATTTCTTCTGAATCAGATCCCTTATGAACTTATGGGTTTCTTCTGCGGTCTCGGGAGTTGCGGTTTTGCCTGTTCCAATTGCCCATATTGGTTCATAAGCCAAGACTATCTTAGAAAAATCTATGCCATCAAGTTCGTTAATCTCATATTCAATCACTTTGTTCGTTTCTCCTTTTTCTCTTTGCTCAAGGGTCTCCCCGACACATACAATTGGAATAAGATTCCACTCAATTGCTGATTTTACCTTGCGATTTATAAGCTCATCTTTCTCCTGGAAATACTTTCTTCGCTCCGAATGTCCTACAATCACATACTTACACCCAACATCAACAATAAACGCTGGTGATGTTTCCCCAGTATATGCGCCCTTGGGTTCATACCACATATTCTGGGCTCCTAAACTTATATTTGTTTCTTTTATTATCTTGTAAGTCTCGGAAAGAGCAGTAAATGGGGGGAAAATAGCAATGTCTATCTCCTTTATATCTTTTAATTCAGCTACAAGTTTATTTACAAGTTCGCAGGCTTCCTTAATTGTTTTATTCATTTTCCAGTTTCCTGCAATAAGATAGCGTCTCATTTGGTTCTATTATATTTTAGATTTCAACCCTGTCAAGAATAAAATAAAAAAGTTGTGTACTTGTCCAGAAATAGATTTTTAGAGTGAAGAAAAAAATTGCTTTTTCTCTCACAAACACATTAGAAATTAGTTATTTCTTTTATGTTTAGATATTCTTTCATGAGTTGTTCCAATAAGTTTATCTTTTCGGTATCGTTCTTTGTTAATAGTGGGTCCATGTCGTCAATTTGTTTTGCTGTCTGGTATGTGTCGAATCGCACAAGGAGCAATGGAACATTACATTCAGATGCTTTTGAAATAATATTTGATGGTGGCAAAATGTTGTTTGTAAGAATAATACCAACAGCATTGGTTTCTAAAGCAGCAAGTATCATATCAGTTCTATCACCGGAGGTAATAATGAGTTTGTTCTCTTTCTTGAAAAGAGGATTTCGGAGTGCAATATTAGCAGACATAGCGCCGACAAAAATATTCTTTGCAAAACGATTTACCCCTTTTTCTCCTGCAATGACTTTTGCAAATAGTCGCTCACCCAAATAACTAACAGAAGGGTATGTCAGCTCTGTTTTATATGGGATAATACCAAGAACATTTATACCCATCTTAGTTATTGTATCCAGGTATATGTCTTTGAAATCTTCTATGCTGTGTACTTTGTTTATAACTACCCCTTTGAATTTTATGTCTCTCATATCAACATATTTTTCGAGGAATGTGATATTATCCACAATAGAGTTTTCATCTCCACTAATAATAGTTAACAATTCGCCATCTATATGCTTTGCTACAGATATTGCATCAAGATACACAGAAACGCCATGTTTTAAGTCCTCTCCTGCTTCAACAAACAATATGTCTTTATTCTTGCTTGTATTAGATGCTATTTCAACAAGCTTTTCTTTTATGCTTTCCTGATTATACATATATCTAAGTTTAGAATGGTCAAAGCCTATGCTCATATCCTCTGGATTTTCTTTCAAGCTGAAAATATTTGTTATCAAAGCAGAGTCATAATCCCAGGGTCTCTTTTTACGATAGAACAATCTATCTCCAATGGGTTTTGTATATCCGAAATTTTTCCCTAATATTTTCGCTATACCTATGATTATGCTGGTCTTACCTGCTCCTTTATCCATAGAACTTATTATTAACTTTTTCATTTATACCTCCTCAGGTTTTGAAAGCAAGATTCTTACATCCAAAGCTTTTACTCCTTCACCACAGTTATATACTACAAGAGGATTAACTTCAATATCAGAAATGTCCTTGCATTTTTGCAAGATTGCACCAACCTTAATTACTGTATCTACAACAACATCAATGTCTTTCTTCTTTTCTCCTCTTACTCCTAATAGCAGAGGATAAGATTGTAATTCACTTATCATCTTCATTGTCTCTTTTGGACCAACCGGAAACGACCTGAATACGATATCTTTCATAACCTCCACATATATTCCGCCGAGTCCAAACATAACAATTGGACCAAAAGACGGGTCCCTTCTCGCACCAACAATTGTTTCAATGCCAGATTGCATCATCTCAGAAACTTCCATTCCTTGAATTAAAGCATTTGGTTTATTTGTTCTACAATTGTAAAGTATAGCTTCATAAGCATCAATTACTTCAGCCTTGTTTTCCAGATCCAAAGCAACTCCTTCAACATCACTTTTATGCACGATATCTTTTGACACAACCTTCATTACTACTGGATAACCAATTTCTTCTGCATATTTTATAGCTTCACTAATATTATGTGCCACATAACTTTTTGGAATAGGGATTCCTACAGCTTTCATTATATCCTGTGCTTCATATGAAAGTAGAAAATATCTATTATCTTTTCTTGCCTGTTTTATAATTCTCTCAATAGAGTGAATATCTGTATCAATTTCCTTAATAATATCCGTCGGAGAAATTTTATTACGATAATGAGAATATAGAGCAGACAAACATGATACAGCCTTATAAGTATCAGAAAATATGGGAATGTTATATTCTCTGAGATTGATTATACAACTTTCTACTTTATCTCCTCCGAAGATTGAGAATACAATAGGTTTTTTTATTTTATAATCGTCATATTGTTTTTTTACAATCCCCTTAAATGCCTCAGCATTAAAAAAAGTGGTTTCACATCCCAGACATATAACCGAATGGATATTACGATTTTTGAGGGCAGCACCGAGTGCCTTATCGTAATCAACAAGTGAAGCTTGACCAGTGAGGTCTACAGGATTTCTGATGGAACCAAATGTCGGAGTTACCTCTGAGAATGTTTTTTTCAGAGTCTGAATATCATCATAAAGATTGACATTGTATTTTTCGCAAGCATCAGCACCAAGGACACCTATGCCTCCTCCATTTGTTATTATAACAGAATTTTCTCCTTTTGGAACAGGAGAATTAACAAGAAATTTGCACCATTCAAGAGCTTCTTGAATATTTTCTGCCCTGATAACGCCACACTGTCTTATAATAGCATCAAAAACTTTATCTGCACCTGCTAATGAGCCAGTATGGGATGCGGCTGCTATCGCTCCTCTTTTTGAGCGACCTGATTTAATTACGATTACAGGCTTCTTTTTTGTAGCCATTTTAAGAATTCTTGCTAACTTTTCTCCACCTCTTATTCCCTCAATGTATAGCAAAATAATTTTCGTTTCTTTATGCGAAATTAGATATTCTAATAGGTCAGCTTCGTCGATATCAGCTTTGTTGCCGACTGATACGATGGCAGAGATTCCGATATGTTCAACTTTTGTTTTTCCTATCATTGCTATACCAATAGCTCCACTCTGAGTTATAATAGCAACATTCCCAGTTTCTATTTCCTTTGGACCAAAAGTAGCATTTAACGAAACCGAGGATGAATAAATGCCAACAATATTTGGGCCTAAAATGCGCATTCCATGTTCACGGGCATAAGATGCGATTTTTCTTTCTTCTGCAGTATTGCCTATTTCTGAAAATCCTGATGTAATTATTACAAGAAACTTAACACCTTTATGAGCACAGCTCTTAACAGCCTTAAATACAATTTTTGCAGGTATTGCTATACATGCTATATCTACTATATCATCAATTTCTTCAACACTCTTATACACAGAATGTCCAAGTATTTCACCACCTTTTGGATTTACTGGATATACTTTACCGATATAATTTCCTGACAGGATATTTTCTATAATCGTATACCCCAATTTCATTGTATCTTGTGATGCACCTATAATTGCGATACTTCTTGGCTCAAAAAGATATTTTATATTAGGACATCTGCTTTTCATCTCATTGATGTCTCTCTAAAAGCCATCCTCATTTCATATACTCCTCTCTCGCGTCTTTTATCAACATCAAATCCCATTTCTTCAAATAGATGAAGCATAGGCTCGTTCTCCGCAAGCACTTCCGCGGTAAACCCAAGAAGTCCCTGCTTCTTTGCCAGATAGGTTAGATAAGAAAGTAATTCTTTACCTATTCCCTTGTTTTGGTAATTATCCCTTACCACGAACGCAGCTTCTGCAGTATGTGTAGTCTCATTTATTCCATATTGTCCTACTCCCACAATTTTTTCTTTTTCTTCCTCTTTTACTGTGGCAAGAATTGTCATTTCTTTAGTATAGTCAATGACCACAAATTCCTGCAGGCGTTCGTGTGGCATATCTTTCCGCATAGAGATAAATCTACGATATAGACTATTATCTGAGAGTGAATAAAAAAAGTCTTTTAATAACGGTTCGTCACTTATTTTTACAGGTCTCAAAAATATTTTAAACCCAGTTTTTGTTGTCCTGTATGTCTCCAGAGTCTCAGGATATTTCCCTCTCTTTCCAGGTATGAATGCTTGGTCTTTGTATATTAGATTTAATTTTTTTGCCTCTTCTATGAGCCAGGACCTGAATTTTGGGTGAGCTATTGCTATTAAATCCATTGTTCGCTCTCTGATATTTTTCCCATGTAGGTATGCTATGCCGTATTCTGTTACCACATAATGAATATCTCCCCTGCCTAAAGTTACACCTGCTCCTTCATCAATAAATGGGACTATTCGTGAGACCTTACCACCTTTGGCTGTTGATTGAAAAACGAGTATTGTTTTTCCTCCGGGTGCCAAAATTGCACCTCGCATAAAATCTGCGCTTCCACCAATTCCGCTATAGAAAGTCTTTCCTATAGACTCTGTTGTTGCTTGACCTGTAAGGTCTATCTGTAAGGCACTGTTTATTGCAACCATATTTTTGTTCATTGCTATTACGAGTGGATTGTTGGTATAATCTACTGTCCTAAATTCTATAGTTGGGTTGTCATGAAGATAATCATATGTTTCCTTTTTGCCCATACAGAAAGTCGCTACTGTTTTCCCGCGGGCAATGCTTTTTTGTGTGTTATCAATAACACCTTTTCTTATCAATTCTACAATACCATCTGTTAATAACTCTGTATGTACGCCAAGGTGCTTTTTGTCATGAAGATTGGATAGTATTGCATCTGGTATGCTTCCATAGCCAACTTGAATAGTGTCTCCGTTCTCAATAATACGTGCAACATATTTCCCAATTTGTTGAGCAATTTCGTCAGGTGCTTTTGTGGAGTACTCTAATACCGGTTCGTTATGAGGTATAATGAAATCCACATCATTTATGTGTATAAAGGTATCTCCATGCACACGAGGCATATTGGAATTAATTTGAGTTATAACTAATGAAGCGCTTTCTACTGCAGATTTAGTAATATCAGTACTTATACCCAAACTCATATAGTTATGTTCATCCGGTAGTGAGGTCTGTATAAGTGCTACATCAATAGGCACGAGTTTGCGATAGAACAAATCGGGAATCTGTGACAAAAATACTGGTGTATAATCTGCCGTCCCTTTATTTATTGCTTTTCTGGTATTCGTTGCAATGAAAAAGGAATTATGCCTGAAATTAGACTTGAATTTTTCCTCAGCGTAGGGTGCAAGTCCCAGTGTCCATACATGAAATACTTCAGCATCAAAAATTGCGGTCGGATGAGATTCAACATAATTTATAAGAGCACTAACAAGATACTGAGGCTCTCCACAAGCTGTACTGATAAATATTCTATTACCTCTGTGGATATAGCTGAATACTCTGTCCTCTGATGCAAATTTTTCTGGATATGTCTTCTTTATCTTGTCAAGTTTCCTATTTTCCTTATCTAATTTCATTTTTTGCCCTCTTGTTAGATTTTAGTGCACAACTTTACTAACTCATTCATACTGAATTTCAGATATAGATTTCTATTTCTGGAACTTTACTGTCTGTGTGTTATATACACCATTTTTATCAGGAAGTCAACTAAAAAATTGTTTGCTAACTCAAAAATTATACTTTCAAGTATGTAACAAAATTCTATCTGGGGATTTGGAATGGGACAGGCACGAAAGCAATAATAAATATAAATAGAGAAATATAGCCAATGATTTTATGCGGTGTATCAAGTGGAGTAATATCATTTAGGGGAGGAGGATGCTTGATTCCAATAAACAAGAGGATAAGCATAGCCCAGAAAATCCATCCAGCCCAGTAAATTCCGAGGAATACCATTATTCCAATTAATGGCCAAGCAATAAATTTAGATTTCTTCCCGAGTAATGCATAGCTGATATGTCCTCCATCAAGCTGTCCCACTGGAATAAGATTCAAAGCAGTAATGAACATTCCGACCCATCCAGCAAATGCTACCGGATGAAGAGATAAATCGTAACCCGTAGGAGGAGTTTTGGTAAATAATTCAGTGAGAGTCCAGAATATGAGAGAATTGCCAAGTAAGATTCGATGAGCTTCTGCTTCACCGATGAGAAGATGGAAGCTTGATAATCGTAGTCCGATAATAGCAATTGGGATAGCAAGTATGAAACCAATAATAGGTCCGGCTGCCCCTACTTCAATCAATCCCTTTTTATCTTGTATAGGAGCTTTGATTTTTATAACTGCACCAAATGTTCCAATCGGAAAAGGTGGTGGGGCAGGAAGAAAATATGGGAGAGTAGCTCGGATACCTCTTCGTTTACAGGCAAAATAATGTCCGAGTTCATGCGAGCCAAGTATAAGAAGGAGAGCAAGAGAAAAAGGAATTCCAAGAACTAAATCTTTTGGAGTATTAAATGGGTTGGCACCCGAGAGGAAACTCCCGGCAATGATAGTTGTCAAGACAGTAGCAGCGAAGAGAGCAAAGTTTATCCAGGGTTTTGCAGCTTTTTGTTTGGGAATCTCTCTTATCTGGAGTTCCACTTTCTCATTTTTTCCTCTGAGTATCGGAAGAAGGTTCAACGGCTTAAGTCTTGAGGCAATTGTTTTAAATGCCTGCTCTGAACTCATAAGTAAAGTTCCACGAATTACAGGAATTCCTTTTTGGTCAAAGAGTTCTTCTATCGTAATGCAGTCCGATACAAGGGCTTCAATATCACTCATTCCATTTATAAATTATCAGGAATAGGTACTAACGATGGATTCACACTTTTCCACAGCAAGTGTTATGCTCTGGGATTTTACAAGTTGTGAAAGTTCATCAAGTTCTTCTTTGAGTTTGAGATAAGGAACATGGTTGTTTGAATTAATGATAAGTATTTTTTCATCATTTGTGAGCTGTGCTTTTTCATTGTGTCCGACAAGCTCTTCTTTAAGCTTTTCTCCAGGTCTCAATCCTATAAAAGAGAATTCAGCTTTATCTGGTTCTTCACCGGAGAAGGCAAGAATATCGCGAACGAGGTCAACGATACGAATTTGTTCTCCCATCTTCAGTATGAATATTTCGCCGCCCTTGCCCATAGAGCCAGCTTGAAGGATAAGTTGGCTTGCCTCAGGCAAGGTCATAAAAAATCTTTTTGCATCCGGGTGCGTAATGGTAATAGGTTTTTTAGCTTTAATTTGTTGTTTAAATATAGGCACACAACTACCGCTTGAGTCAAGAACATTTCCAAATCTAACAGATACAAATTTTGTTTTGGACTCTTTTGCAAGAGCTTGAATGTAAAGTTCATTTACCCGTTTAGAAACACCCATAAAGTTTTTTGGATTAACAGCTTTATCAGTTGAAATCATAACAAAATTATCTATTTCATATTTGTGAGCAAGGTCTGCTAAGTTTTGAGTGCCAAATATATTGTTTTTTATCCCTTGAATTGCATTTTTCTCTACAATTGGGACGTGTTTGTAGGCAGCGGCATGATAGATTATCTGAGGATGAGTTACACTTATCATCTCTTCAAGAAATTGAGCATCCTTTATATCGCCTAAGAATGGAATAATATTCAAATTTGGGAACTCGTTCTTGAGAGAGAGTTCTATCCAGAAAAGCGGAGTCTCAGCCATCTCAAGAAGTATAAGTTCAGATGGATTAAAGCGTGCTATCTGGCGACAGAGTTCTCCACCGATTGAACCACCTGCTCCTGTAACCATAACCTTTTTGCCAGATAGGTGGAGAGAGACAAAAGTAGTATCCAATTCTATTGGTTCTCGTCGGAGTAAATCTACCACGTCAACATCTTTAATTTGGGAAACAGATACACTTCCATTTATTATATCTGCAAAAGCTGGTAAAGTCTTAAATTTTACTTTAGCGGATCTGCATTTTGCTACAATACTCCGCATTTCACTTCCTGATGCAGAGGGGATAGCAATAATAATTTCCTGAATTCCATACCTGTAAGCAAGTCTCGGTATATCAGATTGTGTTCCAAGTATAGAAACGCCATAGATTGTTCTTCCTTGTTTTGCAGAGTTATCATCAATAAATCCAACTGGATTATAGCCAACCTTAGTGCTGTTTTTCATTTCTTTTAAAATAGAAGTTCCTGCATCTCCTGCTCCAACAATCAAAACCCGGGTAGAGCGTGAAGAAGAGGATTTAGCTGTTGCTCCTTTCATTTTTATGATAAATCTTATCCCTCCTATAAATGCCACGGTAAGGAGCAAATCAATTATTGGAACAGAGCGAGGAAATCCTTCTCCTCTGGATAGAGTAAATACTACAAAGCTTATTGCTAAGGTGGCAAACCCGGAAGATTTAATAATATCAATAAGCTCCTGTGTGCCTGTATATTTCCAAATTGGGCGATGAAGCTCAAAATAGTTAAATGCAATAAACTTTATGAGGATTACAATTGGTAAAGTTTTCAAAAAGATTGAAAACTCAACTGGCGGAAAAGTAAAGCTTGAGAACCTCAAAACAAATGCCAGGTAGTATGCAAGCCCTCCACTTCCGACATCAAGTAAAAGAAGGAACTTTTGTTTTTTGGGCATTTGTTAAATATTATTCTTTAATTTTAAAAAGTCAAGTCATTTTTTCCACCGTTCACTTAATGATTCCATAAAGTCTGTCTGGAAATTCAAAAATCATCACGGAATCATAAAGGAATAGAATTTACCCAGTGTGAATTTTGTATTCTAACTGACTAATGTTCATCAGTGTGCAGATTAAAAAGGTTATGGATACCTTCTATCTTTATAGAATGTGCGGAACAACTAATACAGGGGTCATATGCTCTTACAAGTATTTCCAACTTAAGTTCTAAATTATCTTCTGTCTCTTTGGATAACAGATTATTAACTGCAATTCTCAAATACCTCTCAATATCATCCAGATTTTGAGCAGTCGGAGTTGCTATATCGCAATCAACAATTAATCCATCCTGTATAGAATAGTGATGATATAATATGCCTCTTGGTGCTTCTGTAGCTCCAGTTCCAGTCCCACTACTCAAAATATTTGACGGTTGTTTAGTCATCGGTTCTTTAAGTTTTATTATACTATCCACCAATTTGGGAATAGTTTCAAGAGAGTATAATATCTCTATAGCTTGAGCCAGATTGTTGAAAAAAGGATTTTTCAGCCATCGCTTGCTGTATAATTTCTTGAAATACTCACCAGCTTTTCCTGTTAATCTTTTCCCGAAAAGGTTCATCCTTGCAATTGCTCCTACTGTAAAGGGTTCTCCATTATATCTTGACCTCTTGGCAAAGGAATATGGGACTACCCGTTCCTGAATTACTTTCTTGTATTCTTCTATATCTCTTTCCTCGCCTGTGGAAATGAGAATAGAATCTCCTACAAAGCCGTATTTTTCATCAGGTGGTTTAAATGCCATAAAAGTTGTCTTGTGCTCTGCATAAGAAGGGTAATCAAAAGATGACATCAATTCTATTGTCCTTTCTGCATCTGGGTTAAGTTTTTTTGCTGTTTCTTTATTTTTTTAAGGTGTTCCATCATAATAACTCCTCCAAATTTCCTCATTTTACGCTGTAGTTCTTGCGGGCTGTATCCTTTTTCATCCAAAGAACTCTCATATTTCTTTATCTCCGCCTTTTGCTTTACTCCAAGATGCTTTCAGACTCCTATTTTTTACACTACAGCTTAATAATTCTCACACAGCACTTCGTAATAACTCTGTGGATGAGCACAAGCAGGGCATAACTTTGGTGGTTCAGTGCCTTCATAGATATAACCACAGTTCCTGCATTTCCATTTCACAGGATTATCTTGCTTGAAAACCTCTCCTGCTTCTATATTTTCCAGGAGTTTCTTGTATCGCTTCTCGTGTTCTTTTTCTACTTTGGCAATTTCCTCAAATACTTCTGCAATCTCTGTAAATCCTTCTTCTCTGGCAATCTTGGCGAATTCAGGATACATTGAAGTCCATTCGTAATTCTCGCCTTCAGCCGCTGCCTTAAGATTTGCCTTTGTGTCGCAAATGCCCTTCAGAAACTTGAATTCCAGTTCTGCGTGTTCTTTCTCGTTATCAGCTGTCTCCTGAAATATAGCGGCTATTTGCTCATATCCCTCTTTTTTTGCCTTGCTGGCAAAGTAAGTATATTTATTCCGAGCTTGAGATTCTCCTGCAAAAGCAGACAGAAGATTCTTCTCAGTCTTGCTTCCTTTTAATTCCATAATTCCCTCCTTTCAAAAAAGATTTCACCACAAAGACACAAAGTTCACAAAGTTTTTAGAAGAAATGGAGAATAAAGAGAACGGGAGAATTCTAAATTTTTTATCTTTTTTCTCCAACTCTCCATTTTCTCCCTTTCCCCTTATCTTCTTTTCTCTGTGTCCTCTGTGGTTTCTTTTATATTTTATCATATTCTATTTTACAGTACCATTTGTTGACTTCCACAAACCATGAATACTACAATACTCCCTCGCCTCTATTTCTTCTGCTTTTATTTCAAATAGAGCTTCTGGGGTATCTCCCTGCTTTAGAAACTTCCTATATGTTTCATCGTCTGCAATTATCTCTATCCATTCAATGTAATGCTTTTCCTCCATCGGATGTGGAATTGAGCCAACTTTTACTTTTATCCCACTTTCTGTTCTCTCTATGACTGGAAGATGCTTCTCTTGTCCAGTATCTTCTGTTTTCTCTTTAAGCAATTTCATCGGCTGTCCACAACACACAAGCTCTCCAATCCCTGTATGCAACAATTCTACAATGTTACCACAAATCTCGCACTTGTAAACTTGCAATCTCTTGGTCATTTCACACCTCCTTTGTTTTATACGGCAACAACTTCTTTTATCTCTGGCACTTCTTCTTTTATCACTTTCTCTATACCCATCTTCAGTGTCATCTGTGCCATTGGACATCCTGCACAAGCTCCAGTTAATTTTACTTTTACTATCCCATCAGAAGTAACTTCTACTAACTCTACATCTCCACCATCTGCCTGTAAAGATGGCCTAATTTTATTTAAGGCAGATTCTACTCTTTCTTTCATTTTATCCCTCCTTTTCAAATTTATCTTTACCTACACCACATATTGGACACACCCAATCGTCCGGCAATTTCTCAAATGGTGTTCCTGGCTTTATCCCAGAATCAGGGTCTCCTTTCTCAGGGTCATAGATGTATCCACAAACTGTGCATTTATACTTTTCCATTTTATTTATCTCCTCTCGACTCTCCTCTTTGATATATGTCGGTGCTGTTTTTGGAGCTGTGCCCCGTTTTACTTCGTGATAGTAAGTATAAGTCATTGCTTCTCCGTCTCCAGTAATTTCAGCGTCAATTACTTTTCCGATAAAGACTGTATGTGTCCCTACATCCATACTATCAATGACTTCCACTTCCAGATATCCAATGGAATTCTCCAAAACTATTGGAGCACCAGTCATACCAACCTTGTGATTTATATCAAGGGATTTGAACTTATCAATGTCCCTGCCAGATTTAAAGCCAAAATGCCCTATGAATTTCATCGGTGTTTCTTGGGATAAAATTGAGACAGCAAAAACTTTGCTTTCCTGAATGAATTCGTGGGTTAAATTCTGTTTGTTTATGCTCACTGCTATTGTTGGGGGCTCTGATGTTATCTGAAAAACTGTATTTGCGATTTGCCCGTTGAACTTATCTGCTTTTTTGGAACTTATTACATATAGACCATAGCTTATCTTATGCAAGGTTTTAGGATTCATAAGTTGCCTCCTTCCCGATAAACATCTGTTGAGCAGTATTGTCTATTGACTTCGTTGTTTTAATATGAATTTTCTAAAAATATTGAGGGTCTGCTTATTTAACTGACCGATTTCTTTTTTATATTTCTTTCTAATTTCTTCTACAGTCGTTGTCTTTTTGAGATAGCTATTGTGATTAGGCTCTTCGAAAGACCTCCATGCTTCATAGATAACCTTGAAATATTGTGATACTATTTTGTTCAATTTGTTTGAAAAACTTGTAGATTCTTCCCAATCTGAGTTTTCATAAAAAGATATGACCTTTCTCTCCCAATCACTTTGATTATTCAGAGGTTCATGTATTAGTTTCAACACATAGTAGGAGGCAGGATTTTTGAACTTAAATGGCTTATCAAATTTGTAAAACTTCCTTTTTGCTCCTTTATAGCTCTCTTTTATCCACCAGAATAATATCAGGGGTGCCAGGCAAGAATGTGTTGAAATATTAGAAACAAAAAGTTTGTCATAACTATTGCCAAAGAAATCCTCATTTCCTTTACTCACGGCAATACCTGGACTCAGTTTTATCGCAGCAAGTGCCTTTGCAACTTGTGCATTCTTGATAATAATGTCTCGTGTGTATTGGCATTTCATTGCAGGGTATTTCTTTCTCATCTTATCATACTCTTGCCCTCGCTTTATTTCATAATAATATCCTTGTATTTTAAATTCAGTTTTTAACCTTACTTGTATAGGGTCATTTGATTTTAAATCCCTTTTATCTACCGGATTTGAGCTATTCTGATAAAGAGTTAAAGCGTTCATAAATTCGTGACTTTTAGCCTCTATTACCCTTACCAGAACATCCCCTTGAAGCTCACCTCTAAATTTCTCTATGCTCCTCACTGTCTGACAACCGTTAATGACTTGTGGGTTTACAAGACGAATATACTTATTCTCCACATTCATATTTGCTTCATCACATAATATTGAGATGCCGTTATTATAGTACCAAAAATTAGAAGGATTTTCTTTTAAGGTTTGCCGAATTCCTTTATTGCATACACTAAGACCTAAGAAATCTCTTACGTTTTTTCTGAAAAGGTTGTCGTGATACTTATTTGCCATATTGCAAAGGGCCTCTATAGGAACAGTAAACACCCAAGATTTAAATGGGAATGTTCTAACTATTATTTTATCCTCGTCCTTATATGGTAGATGGTAATGCCCAAGAGAAGGAGTGAAACCTCGCATTTTTTCATTAAGCAGATACATCACTCGGCTATAATCATAAACTGAGAATTCATTTGTTTTGAATCCCATTACTTCATTAATTAAATCTTCAACCCCTGGAATATTCTTATGTGTAGTTATAAAAATCAATTGGAGAGAATACTGCTTTTTACAAATACCATCAAAGGCACTATTCATTAATCGCAGAGCAACAGGATTTGCGCTACGCATCGCAGCGTTGAATGCTCTTCTATTCTGGAAATAATCTCTTACTCCACCGAAGAGTTTTATATCATTTTCACTGAACTGGGTCTTATTACCAGCACGTTCAAACTTAGATTGTATAATTTTAACCTTTTTTTCAATAGGGTCTAATATCACTGCGTCTACTCCCTTATCATGCGTTCCGTCACATATTGAATTCAAGATGTTTTCCCTCTCAAACTGCTCAAAAGAAGTTTCAATAAACCAATATACAAAGGCATGATAATCCTTCAAGTCACTCTCATCTTGAATCTTTTCTATTTGTTTTATTAAATCTTCGTATTTTTCGACAGGCATATCTCCCTCCTTCCGTTCACAATAATACACTCACCCTCAAGAAAATCAACAAAAATATATGAAATTTATGTTAATTTCTTCTCCACTGCCTCAATCTTGCCTTCCATAGTGAGCTTCTTATCTATCCGTTCATCTATTGTTATATGTGTTGATACTCTTTTAGCGCCTAATTTAAAAGGAACCTGATGCATCTCTTTAATCGCTTCAAGAATTCTACTTAAATCGCCTTCAATCACTGTAACCATAGGTGTCAATTTGTGCTTCAAATCTTTATATTTATCCAAAACACTCTCGCATCCAGCTACATAACGACTGATACTTGGTTCCCCAGTTCCTATGGGCACAATAGATACTCCTACAACTGCCATAATATCTCCTCCCTTTTATTCAGTTGAATCAAGCCAACATTGCTTTCATATTTGGGGAAAGGAAAAGCTGGTAACAACCTTAGAGGGCGTGACCACAACTCTTTATTTTGCAAGGGGTTACAAAAATTGGCGGGGGTGGGATTCGAACCCACGGCCTTCAGGTTATGGGCCTGACGAGCTACCAGACTGCTCCACCCCGCGATTTTGAATGACTATAAGAAACAATTCTTCTTTGTCAAGTATTATTTTAAAATTATCCCCACCGGAATCAAAACGCAATAACCCGACACTAAAAGTATCGGAGCTAAAGTCAATGAACCCTTACTTAAAAATAGATATCCAACTACAACAAATAAAAACCCTAACCCGATAAGTATCCGGTTTCTTGTCTTTAATTTAATTCTGTGAATCTTGTTTTTCTCTTCCTTCACTATCCGCCTCCTCTTTTAATTTTGTTAACTTCCTTTTTTCAGGTAATATTACTCCCCCAGATATAATAGTCCTTAAAGCAGCATCAATAGATAATTCTGTTTCTCTTATCTCTGACCTTGGAATTATTATATAATATCCCGATGTCGGATTTGGCGATGTTGGGATAAATACATTTACATTTCCCTTTTTGCCATCAATTTCCCAATCAGATTCATTTGTCATAAATCCCATAGTATAAATTCCTTTTCTTGGATATTCAATAACCACTGCCTTTTCAAATGCAGATTTGTCTATGAATATAGCATTTGTGAATTTCCTCACAGAGATATAAAGTGTTCGTATAAGAGGAACTTTTGCAATCAAATCCTCTCCAAACTTCAAGACCCGCTTGCCTACATAACTTGATGTTATGACTCCGATGATATAAACAATCAAGACAAGTGTTAAAAAGCCAATAAGTGAGATGACTGGAGAAGGCAGTGATGAAAGTTCGGGTATCCGTTTAAAAACTACCTCCAAAAGCCCGCCAATCCGAATAACCAGAAACCAGACTACAAATATAGTAAGTCCTATTGGGAGTAGCGCTACTATCCCTGTGATGAATTTTCTTTTCATATTTTTATTATACTTCCTCGTGCTTCTGTGTCAAACATTTTTTATGAAGGTGCTCAATTTTATGCAGAAAAAGGGGCTCCCAGATAAAATTTGCAATCACGGGAGGTGATGCACGGGAGCCCCCCAAAAGCAAGGGCACAATATATTGTGTCCCTACTGGCTTAAAGTTTCACTTCCACTCCACCATAGATAATGCAACCAGAATAAGGTGCATACATAAAAGCTGCATCATCAGGGTGCTTCTCATCTTGAACATAGTCAAGTAAGTTTTTTGCACCTACAAAGATGCCAAATCCCTGCTCAGTGAACTTCTTGGCTACTCGGGTATTTACTACCCAGAATGGGTCAGTATGCTTAATCTTGCTCTCAGTAGCTTCTACATCTTCCTCACAGCAATAATCAATGAACATACTGCCAGTATAATCGCCACTCACCGCCAGATTCCAATCGCTCGGCGTAAATCCCAGTCCAATGTTTCCGGTAATAGCGGGGACACGGGAAATGTATTTGCTGTCATCAGCATATTTATTCCCGTGAGTAGGATTATCTATCCAGTCATCTCGCTTGCTTTCATATTGAGCATCGGTATAAGCAAGAGTGAGGTCAAGAGCAAAGTCAGGTGCAAGAAGTGCTCTGGAGCCAAGTTCTACTCCTTGTGTATAAGCATTATCTATATTTGCCCATTCATAAGTGTAGCCCAGTTTTGCAGATGTTTCACTGGCATCTACAAACCCAATCTTATCTTGTAGGTTAGTGCGAAAGAGATTAGCATTTATCGTGAACTTCTCAGCAGAGTAATCTGCTCCAAGGTTGAAACTCACAGACTTTTCTGGCTTCAATCCCGCCGGTTTATTGACTCTCGGTGAACCACTGCAAAGATGCAAATCTTCACTAAACCCATAAGGAACTCTGAACCCAGTTCCTGCACTGCTCCGCAAAGTAAATTCAGGAGCTACCTTGAACATTAGTGCTACTCTCGGGCTAATAGCTTCCTCCTCATACTCAAGCGTAATTCTTTCCTCAGGAGCAACTTTTCCAGAACCTCCGAAATCATCTTTAGAGCGATGGATGTCATACCTTCCACCCAACACCAATTCCAGAATACCGCTTACTACAGAAACTTCGTCCTGAAGATAAACCCCAGCATCGTGTGCGTACTTTTCGCTTTCAGAAGTGTAAGTCCCACCATAGTTGGGGTCATCCTCATCCACAATCACATATCTGCCTGACTCATCTAACTTGTTGTAGGAATACTGTGCTCCTCCCAAGAAACGATGCATACTACCAATGGGATGAGAATAGTTCCAATCTACTACATAAAGATTCTCATCAGCAGTATAAGGAGCCATCTCATTTACAGGAGGAACAAGACCACCATGGGTCTCCATAAAGTCACCCAGAAAACCATCATTGGTGGCGTTGCGGTCATGAGTGCAATAACTGAGGTTAAGGTTAACTTCGTTGCCAAGCTGAAACTTCTTCTTGTATCCGACTCCTGTTTCATATCTGGTTGTTCTAATACACTCCGTGCCTGCTGAAAAAGGATTGTCCCAAGCCCCAGGCAACCAATCATCAGTGCTATCTGCATCACCAATCTCACCGCCTATTCTTAACTCATTTAATGTGTTGCCCGAAAATGTAAGTTTGTCATCTCCTGACACATTATACACATTCACTCTGGCTCCCACAGTTAAGTTGTCTGTCTTAACCCTATCCGTGAAACCATCATCGTCTTCGTCAATTCCAGCTCCAGTGTTTTTCTGTGTGTTTATCATCATATCCATATTTCCGTATCTTCTGGAAGCAGATAGAGTATATTCATTGGTATTCGCTGTCCCAAAACTGGTACTCGCATTTATGGATGGTTCTGCACCCGGCTTTTTAGTAACAATATTGATTATTCCCGAAATAGCAGAACTTCCATAAAGAGCACTTCCAGCACCTTTGACAATCTCTATCCTGTTTATATTTCCTGCTGGGACCTGCTGTGCTCCATATACTGATGCCAAACCAGAATAAGTGGGTTGACCATCAATCAATATCTGGCAGTGTCCTGATTCCAGTCCCTGCATCCTTATCACGCTGAAATTGCAATATGAACACTGTTGCTCTACTCTTATGCCCGGCACTCCTTCCAATGCCTCATAAAGATTAGGAACACCTCTTTCTTTAAGTCTGCGAGAAGTAATAACCTCAGTGCGGACAGGAGTATCCTTTATATATCGCGGAGTCCTGGTGCCAGTTACTACTACACCTCCCATTTCAATTGCACTTTCTTTCAACTTAAAATCAAGAACCGCAGTCTCATTGGCAGAAACACTCACTTCTTTGGTAACTGCTCTATAGCCCATCATCGTTGCCATAACCTTATAATCTCCTGCAGGAATCTTCATCTGATATCTTCCATCTTCACCAGTCGCGGCTCCCAGAGTGGTCTTTCTAACAATAATATTCACGAGTGGCAACGATTCACCAGTTTCCTCATCTACAACTTTCCCCTCAATTTTTCCAAACCCTTGTGCCAGAACAATTGCTGGCAATAGGAACATCAAAGCTCCTATAAATGCTTTCATCTTTTTCATCCTTCCTTCTCCTTTCTTGCCTAACCCTTGATTAATAAAACTCCCAATTTATTCTATTTATCTCTCTTTCATTTTTGCTCACCTCCTTCCTCAATACTTATATTCCATTCCTACTGTCCATATTCTTGGAGAAGCTGGCTCACCATAAGACCATTCATAATCTATGTCAAGTAGATTAGTAATATTAAAGAATAATCTAATCATCTTTTTTATAGAGTAATCCGCCTTAAAATCAACCTTTTCTACTGTTACCTACCCTAACCGACTCTTATAACTGGGTAACTGTTCATCTACCATCCGACCATACGATTCAGCTACCATTGAGACAAATGTAGGAAAAACCTCTTCTGGAAGATGAAGCGTTACCGACCCACAATTAATGTGAACCAAGCCACAACTACATCTACGGATATGCCCAATCTTGCTTTTGACAACATCTATTATTCTATGCTCCTCGTCCATTTTTATCACCTCCTTTTAACGAGGGCACCCTTGAACAGGGGGTGATTATGCGTGTTTTTTTCACCCGAAGGATGCCCCCATTTGTACTAATTTCATCCATGCTCTAACATATACGCTCTTTCAAGCTGGGCAACTTGTCTTCAATATAAAGAGAAACTGCCGTATCAATACCTTTCTCATCAGTGACAACTACTTTAAGCCCAGAAACTTCCAAATCCTGATATGCACCAAAACCTACTCTCCCGGTTATAAGCACATCGCAATCCTTTATTACCTCTCTTATCTCCTTATGCCTTTTTGCTGCAATTTCACCAAAACCATGTTGTCCCCTCTCATCCAACTGTGGATGCAGTTCTACATCTGCAAACTCCCCATGTCCCGGCTTATCTCTTGTCTCTTTATTCACTGCTTTGTCATTTTCTACTGTAACTACAACAAAGTAAGGCGCACCACCAAGATGCTCACTAATGCTGGTCTTATCTTCACTTGCTATTGCAATCTTCATTTTTTATCACCTCCTTTTTCAATCATTTATCTTCAGACTCCTGACTGCCTTTTCCATTTAATCCTAATCTATGGTAAGCGTCGTTTACCATCATAGCAAAATCAACAAACATTTCTGGATTAAATCTAAGAGAGGCATTTGTCCAGTTAAGATGAACAACATTATGTTTGCATACAAACACATTGGCATAATACCTCTTATCATCCGCGAGTATTTTGTTTTGAACTTCCATTTTCTTTGCCTCCTTTCTCACTCTTTTCTTGAGAAGGAATATCCTTAAATTCCTGAACTTCCTTCATCAGTTCCCGCTCCTCAAGAATATGTTTTAAGTTGACTGTTCTTTCTTTTCTCATCGTTCCCTCCTTTTTTACATTATTCTTTTATCCATCTAAAAGACACAATATTCAGGAATACTCCAGAAATTAGCACGAATAGCAATAATACTATCTGACGCCCATCAACTGGAGTCTCACCACAATGTTCTACTATATGAAAGATGTTAAAAGGCGTAAATACCAGTGAGAAGACAAAATTGGTAATCCTATACCATTTCCTTTCAACGAATGCCGTCACGACTACTATAACCATCGGCACTAAATAGAAAAAGAGCATCATCCACATCATTGGTGCTATTGGATTTTTTTCTATCAGTTCTTGCGACATAGCAATACTTTCACCCCAAAAAAGCGGTATTATAGCTAAAAGTGAATGAATGACCAACCCCAAAAGGAATACTATCCATAATGTTATTATTTTTGTTCTGTTACTCATAATTTACCTCCTTTCCGACCGATGTCGATGTCTACTGGTCCTACAGGTGTGTCCAGCGTGCATGAATGGATGGATTTGAACCCAATGCGAGTCATGGCATCGGCAATAAAGCCCTGGTCAAAACACATATCTTGACCCATCAGTGATATAGAGGACATACCTAGCACCATAATTTCAGGCTTGGTCCGTTCGTGGGTCAGGCCTTCGGCTGAACTGATGAACACGCCTCCTGGATTGAGGGCATCGTAAATCTTCTTCATGAATGTGTCCATGTCGTGTCTGGCAAAGTTAAGTGTAAAACTTGCCCACACCAGGTCATACTCCCCACCGATAGAGTCTATCATGTAGTTACCTCCCATTACCTCCATTCGGGCCTCCATCTCGTACTCCTTAATAAAATTCTCTGCCACCTTGGCTACAGGCGGTTGGTCAAATATAACTCCCTTCATAGTTGGATGGGAACCTACAATAGCGATTCCTACCATTCCGGGACCGCCGCCTAGGTCAAGCATTTTTTTGATGGATGAGAACTCGGGTAGCACCGATACAATTTCTATTGCTTGCTGGGCCATACCAGCTCGCTCGTAGTTAGCCATAGCGACTGCAATCTGCTCCCACATCTCCCCCGAACTCATATCCTCTGGTGTGGACGGTGGACCCTCCTTAACCAGATTGGCCAGATTTTCAAGTGGTGCCCAAAACTGGTTTTGAATAGACAAATGCTGTCCAAGGTAAGTCTGACTGCCCTCCACCATAAATGTCTGGGTGACAGGGGTATTCTGGTACAGACCATCTTTTTTCATTATCAATCCGCTCGCCGCCAGACCGTCCAGAAACAGCCTTGTGTTTACAAGATGTCCCCCAATTGCTCCCGCCACAGATTGAGCCGAACTGGGTTCACTCAAATGGTTGAATACCTTCAGTTCGATGCCTGTCATCAGCATCTTATGTCGGATTGGGGCAATGAGTATCCCGTATAGGTTATCAAAACTAACATTTACTTCCGGCAACTTTTTCATAATGTGTCCTCCTTTCTATTTATTCTTTTTTCCTTTCCGAATGGTTTCGTCCACATAATCAAAACTGGTGTTACAAAGAAGTCTGCAAGCAGTGCCGCAGAAATTGCCACAATTGTATATCCTCCAAGATGAAAATACGTCTTGTCCAGCGAAGTTAAATAGGCAACAAATCCAAGAACAATAATAAGAGTGGTCATAAAAAGAGCTTTTCCTACTGTCCTGAATGTTTCCTGTATCGCTTCTTTATAATTTCCTCTCCTGAAGAACTCAAGCTTGCAATGATTTATAAAATGAATCGTATCATCAACAGCCAGCCCAAGAATCATTGGACCTAATATCATTGTCATCATATCAAGAGGTATTTTAGAGTAACCCATTAGCCCTCCAGCAAAAATAGTCGGTGCGATATTTGGTATCATAGCTATTAATCCTGTTCTCACACTGTTAAACACAATCATCATCAGTATAGTTATTACAAGTAGTGCTATGAAAAGAGAACGAATCTGTCCCTTTGTTATATAAGTAGCCATTGTGGAAAACTGGACTGCTGTACCTACCATACCAAATTTAGCGTCAGGAAAAAGTTCTTTAGTTCGTCTCTCAAGGTAGTTCCATTGCCTTTCAAACTCATTACTTTCGAAATCCATTATATCCGCACTTATACGCAGTATTGTATAGTTAAAATCAACCCAGTTTTCCGCCTCTGTTCCACCTGACATCTCATAGAGCAAAAGTAATTGTGATACAAGTTCTTCATCATCAGGAATAGAATAGTATTTAGGGTCATCGCTATGCATAACTTGATTCAAATCCTTTACAATATCAGCAAGCGAATAAGCTCTTTTTACGCATGGGAATTTGCTGACCTCTGTTGTAAGTATATCAAGCTTTTTTAAAACTTTCGGGTCTTTTGCTCTGTCCTGTTCTTTGAACTTAAGCGTAACTTCATAACTCCACATTGAACCTACTTTCGTATTGCAGATATGCCAGAGCTTGGCTCTAAAAGGCACTTTCAAACCCATCTTTTCCATTCGCATATCAACCTCTACTTTTGTAAGTCCAATAACAAGTGCCACCACAATAATTCCAAAAATAACTACGATTTTGGCAGGATGTGATAAAACCCACCCACTAAATCTTACAAAAAGTCGTTCTGGTCTGCCGCCACCTTTTTCAGCATATTCGGGATGCGGTTTTCTATCTTTCCCAAACGAAAGAATAGCAGGAGTAAAGAGCATTACAATTATATAAGCAAATATTACACAAGTCCCTGCTGATAACCCCATCCACTTGACTGTTTTAATATCAACGAATAAAAATGAGAGAAGAGCTACGAGAGTTGTTGCGGCTGTAAAGAGTATGGGCCATCCTGTGTTTTCAATGCTATGTATAACCGAATCTTTTCTCCTGCCAGTTGCAAGAAACTTCTGTTTGAAGAAGTTAAAGATATGAACAGAGTAACCAATAGAGACAGCCAGTGCCAATAAAACAGGCATAATCATAACCGTATTATCAACTTTAATCCCAAGCCACCCCATACTACCAAAAACCCAGATAATAGAACTAATAGCAGTTATCAATGGTATAAACAGACCTCTAAGTGAACGTAAAAGTATTACCAGAACAACGATTGTGATGAGAATAGAAATACCAAAAATTCTGCCTGCCTCTTTGCCATAATAACTTCTTTTCTCATGATTTAACACGGGCATTCCGGTTGCCTTAAGATTGAAATTCTTATATTTGTCCTGCCCGACAATCTCTATTGCAGTCCTACCAACTACAAGCTGTGGATATTCTCCCATACTCGTTCCCTTGGTTTCAGGGTAACTCCCAAGTCTTAAAAGTATCCATGCTTGTTTGCAGTCATCAGAAAATAGTCTGTTCACAAGAGACTTCTTGGAAAATGCAAGTCTCTTTATCTCAACAATTTTCTCCTGTTCAGTTGGAATCTCATCAGGTACAATATTACCAACAATCAATCCCTCTTCTGTGCCTCTTGCAAAATCCATATCTGTAATTGACATCAGTTTGTCAGCATAAGGAACCTTCTTTTTCAATTCCTGACCTAATTCCCGCATCATCTTCAATATACTTGGCGAAAAGACATCATCCGCTTCTACAAGAACAGCAACATAGTCGTTATTCCCAAAAATTTCTTCAAACTCCCTTTTAGCAATTGCCAGAGGGTCATCAGGTAAAAACCAACTCTCATTCGAGACATCAATCTGGATTCGTTTCATACCCATTATCGCTACAATATTAAGAGTAATCAGTCCTACAATAATCAACCAGCGAAACCTTATTATGGTACTCGCTCTTTCGCCAAACCATTCATTGATTCTCTCAATCTTTCTTGACATTTTTACCTCCTTTTAAAAACTATATTTCGCTTTTGCCCATATCTCATCATTATCACCGTATTGACCTAACATTCCCTTATCGCCAAAGAATAAATCAAATCCTGATAACAGGTGTAATTCATCGGTAATTGCATAATCCATACTTGAACGAATAAAGCAATCCTTCCCATTTATTTCAAAATAGCCTATAGTTGATAAAGTTAAAGTTTGCCTGAATAGTTTCTTGGATATGTGAAGAGTAGCCAACATTGTATGTTCGTCGTCTTTAATTGCTTGGTTATAATCAAAAATGAGGTTGTCAGAAAACTGTGTAGTAATCATCCAATCACTTCCTGGTGTCCAATCCAGTCCTATCATTCCATTTAATACATCATTTTTAAATAGAATTTCAGAAAGTAAATTTTCAGGCTCAAAGTATTTATTTTTATAGAATGCCACCTCTCCACGTAAAACAAAATTCTTCAATGGCACTGAAAATTCAGTGCCAATAAGTGTAAACCGGTGATGTTCAGGATGATAATGGACTAAAGTAGTATCACCTATATTGGAGACAGTCCTGTGCAGAGAGGGATAGTCGTCCCAGGTATAAAATGAAGAAATAGCAAAATCAAAACTTGATAGATAAAAAGACAATTTCCCACCTATTTCGCCATTTTCTACAGTCAATTCAGGCTCAATTGGGTTATCAAACAGAATTTTCGTATTCTCAGGTAGTTCATATTTAAAAGCCCACGGAGTCCCGGGCTGAGGTAAGACGATAGGTCTAAAAACATGTAGCCATAAGAATTCAAAATTGGCTTTATCAAATAAAAATCGCCATCTCATTGCATCAACTGGTAATCTAATATCATCAAAATCCCGTGCTAAAAATTCGGTATAATCCTTGGGTGATATGATGTCGGTTATTGCCAACCCATCAGCTTTTCCCCAAATAATGATTTGCCTGCCAACTCTCAAATCCCATTTTTCAGATACATAATCCATATAAGCTTCTCTTAACTCAATACCCGAATTTGATGTTATTACATTATTGTTAATTGCATTCATTGATGCAAACAAAGAAGCATTCTCTCCAATCATCCACATCTCAAATCTTAGACGAGTCCGTGAACTCAAGAAATCATAAGGATCTTTTAGCCGAACCGCATGGTAAGTATCTACAAACCCCTGCGGTTCAAAATCTATCCCCAAGAGAACAACTGGTAACAAAAGAACTAAATTGCTAATTGCTAATTTTGTATTTTGCATTATTTTATTCTTCCTCTTTCCAATGTTGATACCCTAAACAGATTATCCTTTAATCCTATGTTGTAATTTATCTCTTTAATCTCAAGAATAGTTTTGTGCTTCTCCTGAATATTATCCATCTCCATTTTAAACGCTGTCCAGATGCCCTCTTGCTTTCTTATATCCTGCATTGTCAGAATCTTTAATAACACACCCTGTTTATCGTAAAATTCAACCTTGATAGGAATCAGTGCGTCCTGGCGAATCCACTTGATTGTTTTAGAATACATATAGCCCTTATCTTTAGGAATAGATTCAACTACCCAACATTTTAGACTGTCTATCTCCTCTTCACGAAGCAGTTTATGATTATCCTCGTCAACCGCACGTTTTCCCATATCATCATAGGTAAAATCAGTTCCCATAAAATAATCGTTTTTTGAAGAACCTATAATTCGTCTCACTTTCTTCAATGCTGGCAAATATAGCCATTTATTATCTTCTTTAGATGGATTCTCATATTCATATTGTAGAAATCCTGTTCCTTTAACATTTGCAGGCGATTGAAAAAACATAATAGATTTTTTATCCTCACCATAATCCTTAGAAAGAGATAAAATAGACCGTTTACGAGTTTTTCCCCTTCTGTTGATAAGGGTCATTTGCATTATACTTTTCCGTTCATCTCCATCAGGACGGTTATGTACTTTAAGTGCAATGTTCTTGCCAGTCAACTCAGTAGATTGAGCATAGGCAAAGTTGATATAGCAATTCAGTCCCAAAAGGAATACTATCCATAATGTTATTATTTTTACTCTGTTGTTCACAATTCCCCTCCTCTTTTTATTTCAAGTATTGTCAAAAACTTAACCACAGAAAACACGGAGATACAAATAGATAAAGGATTTATACGATATTCTTATCCCTTTCCTCTGTGCTCTCTGTAGTTTATTTCATATTCTATTTGACACTACCTTATTTCACTTCAAATGTAAAAGTTGCGGTATAATGGAGCATATCACACTTATCTATTAACTTAACTTCTGGAGGTAAGTGCTTTTCTGCCTTTACAAGTCATACCCCATAGTGCAAAATTCTTATTTTTGCCTTCCCTTCACTATCTGTAGAAGTAGCATAAGCAAATTCTTCTCCAGTTGAGAATCCACTGTATGTAGCATGAACTTCGCAAAAAGTTGACAAACTTTTGAACTTACTTTATAATTATAAATTGATACAATTTAGTGGCTAAAATAACACTTTACCCAAAGAATTTTGTTCTCATCGTTTCTTCACCTCCGGAAAATCATAAGATTCTAATTTCTCGACTTTAAATAACTCAGAAGGAGGATTTAAAAGCACCATTTTTACCATCTCTTGCTTTAATTTTCTGAATCTCTCTCTTTCTTCCTGTGTAGCTTTGCCCTCTTCAATTTTTTTCTTCAAAGGAGCAAATGTTTCTACTTTCGTCTCTAAATGACAGAGAATAAGAATTTTGTAAAAAGTTATCTTAACTGCTTTACCTGTGTCTTCACGCTGAAACACCACTATCATATCTCCTTTTGAGCCAAGATTTTTATCTACTGCAATATTTCCTGTTCCTGCATGTCCACAACCGTAAAATGAGCGTGCACCAGTAATATAAGATGCAACATCAAGTGCTACAGATGGAGAGTTGGATGCAACTCTTATTTTCCCATGCTCCGGAATCTCAGTCCCATAGAGAGACTCAAATGCCAGTTGAGTGAGCTTATAGGCTCCAGCTACGCCCGGACAAATGTGCCCTATATACTTACCCACATCCTCCAACGTAATTTCTAATGTATCAGCTTCTGGACTCATAGAGCCTACCAAAACTCCTATAGGACTCCTGATTTTAATAGGTTCAACCTGAGAGTAGAAATCCTGAGCCCATTTTACCTCTGCACTCGCAAGATTAGACCAGATAAAAAGTAAAACTAATTCACAAATATGCTTCTTGAAGAACTTCATTATATCCTCCTTCAATATAGAAACTTGATTTATCAAATTTGCTGGACACAATATCTCTTGCCAACCGCTGTGGGTAGCCAATATTATTTCTTGATTTTATTGGCTACCCACTCGAACTTCTTACTTATCTACATGCTCGGTCTCAATATGCCCAACATGAGCCAGAACGTCGTGAATATGAGCATCTAAATCTTTTGTATGTGTCTTCATATGCTCGTATGCCCCACAATCTTTGTGCTCACCAAGGTCCCTGTCCATATGCTCAATATCGTCATGTATGTGGTCCAGGTCCTTCTTCAGATGCAACACATCTTCCTTCAAAAGTCCCATGACTCTCACCTCCTTTCAAATTATCTTTGGAATTATCTTCCATTTGACCTTTTTCTTATATTCTTTGTATTCTTCTCCGTATTTCTCTAAAAGGTCTTTCTCTTCAAAGTATATAATAAGCAAATAAAGAAAAGAATAAGGCACAGAAAACAAAAGAGCATTTAATGATTTAAAGAGAATAGCCATACCTATAGCTAATAAGCCATTGCTCATATATAAAGGATTTCTAATAACTCCATATATACCTGTGGTGACCAAGTTTGATTTCTTCTTTAAAACTGGAAGTGCACCTATTTGTCTTTGAGCTACTGCCTTAATAATAAAATTTGCTATTAGAAGAATTATTCCTACAGTTAAGGCAACAGGAGTTGGAATTGCTAACTTTGGTCCTCTGGTAAATGGCAAAGCAACAGGCGGTGCTATAAAAGTCAATAACATAAAAAATCTCATAAGAGGTTTTGGTATCTTTTTTTCAGTCTTGTTTAATCTTTTTGGGTGACTCATCGCTATTATTGTTATTACATAACCCACGAAATAGATACCAATCCAGAATAATGGATTACCCCAAAATTTAGTTAGCATTTTTATTTCTCCTCTTGATTCAGCAACCGAGAAGATGCCTTTTTTACCAATGAAACAAAAACCAAAAAATCATCATCTGTAAGGTCAATTGATATCCCATTACATCTAATATGAACTATACCCTGTTTACATCCACATCTGAGAATACTTCCCATTGCATCATCTTTAGCAAGTTCTGTTGCTCTACACTTATTCATTTGATATCCCTCCTTTTTTCATACCATTTTGACACTGTCTTTCTTCTTTCCGAAAGCCAAGTTCAACTTTCCATGTAAGAGATTCAGCAGTTTTAATAATGGGATACGTCATCGGAGAGGCAGTAAGCAAAGGATGCGTTCCTATTTGAAGAGATAGAAAGGAATTTACGGTCATTCTATTCTGGATTGCCATGCCAATTATATTTATGAGTTCACCTGTGCTTATTCCACCCATAACATAGCCTCCAAGAATTACGCCTGATTTTTTGGCTACTACAAGTTTAACTTTTTGTTTGTGAGCCCCAGATAAAATCCCAGGATGCTTGTCAATAGAGTCAGAGGTGCCTACAACAATATCAAACCCTTCTTTTTTTGCTTGCTCTTCAGTTAATCCTGCTGAACCAAAGCCTGTATCTCCAATAACTGTGGAAAAGATAGCAATAGTACCGCTGAAAGTTTTCACCACTCCAAGCTTATAAAGATTCTCGCCTGCAATTCTTGCCTCTGAAGCAGCAGTAGATGCAAGCATTACGTTGATTAGCTTTCTCGTCACAAAACATTTCTTCTCAACACAATCACCTACAGCAAAGATATCCGGATCGTCAGTTCTCATATACTCATCTACCCAAATAGCTCCTTTATATCCAATCCTCAATTTTGCTTCCTTTGCAAGACTTGAGTTAGGACGATATCCTATAGCTAAAATTACCATATCACACATTACCTTTTCTCCATTTTCCAGAAGAACGCCTGTAACATTTCCATTTCCTGAAATTTCCTTTGCTCCTATTCCTGTTTTCAGTTTCACTCCTCTTGCTCTAATAACCTTTTCTGCTTCTATTGCAATTTCTCTATCCATGGCAAGACATAATATATGAGGTAATACCTCAACAATTGTAACATCTTTGCCAATTTTATTTAACTCATCCGATATCTCAACACCAATAAATCCTCCACCAATAACAACAATCCTTTTACAGTGCTGAAGTTTTACTTTAACTTCATCTAAATATTCCCTATTTTTTTTCACAGTAAATACATTTTCAAGCTCTGTTCCCTTTAACCATTGAGGAACATAAGAAATGGACCCAGTGGCAAAAACAAGTTTTTCGAAACTAATATCTATTCCATTAACTGTTCTGGCGATTTTATCTTTTCTGTTCACGGAAATCACTTCATCTATTTCAAGATGTACACCATCCTTGCTTAAAATAGTGTCAGGAATCACATCTTGATCGCTATTCTCTAAAGTGCCAAAAATATAAGGAATCCCACAAGGAATAAGTACTTCTTTCTCTTTTCTAATTAATAAAACATCTTTGTCAGGATAAGTATGCTTCGCGGTTGTTGCCGCAATAATACCGGCAGGACCTCCTCCAATTATCAAAACATCAGTCTTTTTCATTTTTTTATTTCTCCTCTTGATTCAGCAACCGAGAAGATGCCTTTTTTACCAATGAAACAAAAACCAAAAAATCATCATCTGTAAGGTCAATTGATATCCCATTACATCTAATATGAACTATACCTTTCTTACATCCGCATCTGAGAATACTTCCCATTGTATCCTCTTTAGCAAGTTCTGTTGCTCTACACTTATTCATTTGATATCCCTCCTTTTATTTCCTATATTGTTCAATTGCTTTTTGCAAAGTGGTTTTAGCCAGACAAGCACAGTGAATCTTCATTGGTGGCAAACCTCCTAAATCACTCAATATGTCTTCTATACTTATTTTTTCTACTTGTATTAATGTTTTCCCTTTTATCATTTTTGCAAGAGAAGAACCAGATGCACGAGCCGCTGTGCATCCTGTGGTTTGAAATTTAGCATCAGTTATTACACCCGATTCAATCTTTAAATACATTTCCATTGTATCACCGCAGGGACCAGTAAATATAGAATAAGCACTTGGCTTTTCTATTCTCCCAACATTTATTCTTTTTTCGTCATATTCCTTTGCTTTGTCTGAATATTTTAGTTCATCTTCTATGTTCACCTATTTTAATAAAGCATCCAAAGGCTGAAAGCCATAACAGCCATACCCCCGAGGAGTCCTATCAGTACAAGATGTTCCTCCCCGTATTTGTGAGCCAGTGGGAGCAATTCGTCAAGACTGATATAAATCATAATACCTGCCACAAAAGCCAGGAGGCAAGAAATAAGTGACTGCGATAGAAAAGGCAATAATATAGCATATCCAATCAATGCCCCTATAGGCTCTGCCACGCCTGACCCAAAGGAATATAGGAACGCTTTTCTCCGACTTCCTGTAGCATAAAAAATAGGAACAGAAACAGAAATGCCCTCAGGGATATTGTGAATGCCAATAGCAGTAGCAATAGCCAGCCCTAATCTTACATTGCCGGTAGCAGCACTGGCGAAAGTAGCTAATCCTTCTGGGAAGTTATGAATAGCAATTCCCAAAGCTGTGAAAACTCCTGCTCGCTTCAATATATCCTTTTCATTTTTGGCTTCTTCGGCAATATAAGTGTGAGGAATTAGTATATCTATTATAGCTATAAAGGCAATACCGATGAAAAAAGAGAGATTTGCTGTTTTAAATCCTACTTCATTAATAGCTCCCTTAAGAAGTTCTGCAAAGGAAATATATATCATTACACCTGCGGAGAAACCTAACAAAACAGCTAAATAGGAATACTTCGGCTTTCGAATGAAAAAAGCAATGCTACTACCTATGCCTGTGGATAAACCTGCCAATACAGTTAGTGTAAATGCAAACGGAAAATTAACTTTCTCCATTCAGAAAATTTCGTATTTTTTTAGATCCTTGACTAAAGTATGTTACTTAATACAGCACTAAATTCCTACCAAGATCCGAACTATTTCAGCAGAAGTGCCTTTTTTGTGGCAATATACTTACCAACTTGTAATCTGTAAAAATAGATTCCATTTGAAACCTTGTTTCTACTACTACCACTGCCATCCCAGGGAACTACATAGCTACCAGGTTTTTTCTTTTCGTTGACTAAAGTTCTGACAAGCTTGCCAGTTATATCATAAACTTTTAACTCAACTGGAAGTGGAATGCCAAATTCCCCTGCTTTCCCGGGTATTGAGTATCTCACAGTAGTAGAATTAATAAATGGATTCGGATAACTCTGATGAAGTCCAAACTTGTATATTTTTCCACGAGCCTTTACCTGCATAGGTCCATGCCATTCTATTTTACCACTCTCGTCAACATCTCCAAGCCTATACCAATAAGTCATACCGTTTACTATAAGCGTATCAATCCAGATATATGTATTAGGACCACAACCCTCTGCTAATAAAGTTGCTCTTTCAATGTAATTACTATCCTTTAAGGAACGTTCAATTACCCAGTGACTGTTGTTTATCTCACATTCTGTCATCCATGTCAATTGTATGTAATTATCGTGCCCAATAGCATCAAAGCTAACAAGTTCAACTGCATAAGACGCAAGGCATCCAACTGTTATACCAAATTCCTTTGTGGCATCCATATTGGCTATAACCATTATTGTATCACAGCCATCTCTTACTCTAATTGTCTGGTATATATCATCTTCTCTTATGTTGTCTGCTTTGCTTGTAGTTGTCTTTACATATGCTTCACCTTTATATATTCCAGTATTTGTACCAGTCTCAATAAGAGCAACTGCAATTCCATCCGGATACACACTGGATTTAAGAATCACAACTGTGGCCTCACGCAAATTAGTGTTCCTATCTGTCCCTTGCACTTGCAGATAAAGAGTATCTCCAGACTTAAGTGAATCCACTGTCCCTGAATAACTCTTATTCCAGTTCTGAACCCACTCAACTGTGGTCGGCTCACCAGGAACTCCAATACCGGAAGATATCATGTTTGCAAGCCAAGGGTTATGGTCATTTGTCCCTTCAATTAGAGTAGATATATCTTCACCATTTGTAACCCACCAATAGTTCTTCTCAATTTGTATCTCAGCACTCGTATTTTCAATCTCTGCATCTTCATCTCCTCCCGTCTGATAGGTATTATAATAAACATGCGAAGAACAAATTGAAATCCCACTGCTCGTTGTATAAACACACCCAGATTTTGCATCCCCTGTATTCCCATTATCAACAATGAAACAACTGTCAATATCTGGACTTGAGGAAGCACCATTGTAAATCGCACCACCGTAGTCTCCCTTATTACAACTTATCACACATTTCCTGAGTGTGCATGCTGAAGGGTCAGCAGCAGTCCCCCAAAGCAAAAGTCCGCCACCATAATAAGCAGTATTATTTGTAATTATGTTATCCTTAAATGCGGTGCATGATTTCCCAAGGTAAAGGCCTCCTCCTTCGTCAGATGCCGAGTTGTTCTTTATCAAGTTGCCTGTGAATATAGGACAAGGATTCAGGTCAGCAGTTACTAATATATAAACTCCGCCACCATGGCCATAGTGGTGCCCACAACCTGAGCCACCATCAGCTGAGTTATCTTTTATTGTGTTTCCTGTGAATGTAGGAGCACTATTTGCATCAGCAGTACTTATTAAAATATAGACTCCGCCTCCATAGGCATAGTGGTGTCCATTATTATCCCCTCCGGTAGTTGAATTGTTCTCTATTATGTTATTTGTAAGTATGGGAGTAAAATTTGGGTCGTTCAGTAAAATATAAAGTCCGCCACCATAGGCGTACTGGTGCCCGCAACCTGAAACACCAATAGCCGAATTGCCTTTTATTGTATTTCCTGTGAGCGTGGGAGAAGAGTTGAAGATATAAATTCCACCACCATAGGCATGCCTCCAGTTGTTACATGTCGGACCAACATCAGCCGAGTTATCTTCTATTGTATTTCCTGTAATTGTAGGGGCTCCGCCGGAGATGTAAATTCCACCACCATAGGCATTTAAGCTATTAGTAGCTGAGTTGTCCTTTATTATATTATCTTTAACTGTAGGTGAGGAATTATTCACGATGTGAATTCCACCACCATACCTATTAAACCCAGTTCCAGTTGCATTGCCCTGTGTTATTGTAAATCCATCAATAACTGTTCCATTCCCTACCCCACTACAATATATTACATGATATGAATGAGAACCGCAACCCGCATTATTACAACCACTTAAGATGCAATTAGTTGCCCCATCAGCACTCTTCAAAATTACACCATTCTTCATCGTGATACCATTTGTGCCTATACTCTTTGCATAATAAGTCCCATTATGCACCATCACGGTATCACCAGAAGAACAAGCATTTATGGTTGTCTGTATCCCTGAAGCTCCATCTCCTTCATACACATCCGTTGTTATACCCATACTCACAACTGGCAAACAAATTGCCATACTAATTAAAAGTTCCCTTTTCATTTTTTCCTCCTTGTTTTCTATCGTTGGAAAAATGAAAAATAGGGAAAAAGGGAAAAACTCTATTTTCTCTCATCTGTTTTCTGTTCTATCCTCCGCACATCAACCTTAAAACCAGCAAAATTAACCAAAAGACCTATCTCTTTATCCATAGCTCTTAAGTGAGCTCTGACTCTGGCATATTCTTTTTTGTTTATCCTTTCAATTACTTCAACTTCTAATAGAAGTTTCTCTTCTATCATAAAATCTAAACAATGAGTCCCAACAAATATATCGTGATGATGTACCGAGATTTCCTTTTCAGCCTCAAAACTAATCCTCTCCTCACGGAAATAGTTCTCAAGTGCATGACAATAGAGCTTCTTGTCAAAACCAGGTCCAAGGTCTTTATGCACTTTTACACAGCAACCTATAACTTTATTAATCAACTTCTCTATCTCTCTTTCCATTAGCTGTAATTATAACTTTATAAACTTCAAACTCCTGCTACCTCCCGTGTAATGTAAAATTGCAAAGTACACTCCTGCTTTTTCACTTATTTCAAATATATGCACGCCGGAAGGCAAATATCCATTAAATACATTCTTTGTCAACATTCCCGCAACATTGTAAATTTCCAATGAGACTTTGTCCTCACGAGAAAGCTCCAAAATAAGCTTCTTATTATTTGAAAACATTAACTTTGCATTTTGATATTTGATATTTGCTTTTTCTTCTATCTCTGTTGAACTACAATCATAACTCAGCCACACTTTATAGAGAACGGCTATATCATTATCACCTTTAAGTTCTGCCTTATATTGAAACATTCGCATATCATTAAGTCCTACTGAAAAACTATCCACTACAGAAGGAATTCCCACTGTGACTACAGAATGAGGTCCATCCCAGGGCTTACCTGCAATATCAGCACTATCTACTCCAGCTTTCCAATAAAAAGCCAAACTTGTATCACTCGGAATACAAGCTTCATACCCAAAATATTTCAAACTGCATGCACTACTACTTGAAAGTTCAAGTATAGAAGACTCAAGCCATCCTAAGCTCGCAAACGACTCAAGCATCTGATTTTCATAAACTATATGCTTGCCACGATGAGTTACTAATAAATCTATGCTTGGAAGACACTTGTTACATAAAGAGGCCGCATATACCCAATGAGATGAGTTATTTGGTATATCGTCGTCTATAGGATAAAGAGTAAATGTTAAAAGGTTTAATGTGTCCTGACAGAACCATCCCACTTTTGAATGAGTACCTGCTATATCAGGAAATCCATCCAGATTTATATCACGAGCTATTGCTCCATCCATATATGAATTAGAGGCATCTTCTACTAACAACATACTATCAAAGTTTGTTCCTGTGCTATCGTTAAGCAATGCATAAAACCCATAAGGTGAGTAGTATTGATTTCCACATACCAAATCTATATCACCATCCATATCTATATCTGATGGCCATGCTCCATCAAACTCCTCTCCGGATCCTGCCCAGTAGTCAGCATGAAAAGATTCTGTGAAGTGTCCCGTTCCGTCATTGAGGAAGATATAAGTAGTGTAATTGACAGAATAGATATCTGGGAATCCATCATTGTTGAAATCTGCCGAATAAACTCTCCAACCCTCATAATCGGAAAAGTCTTTTACAATCTCTTTTTTGAAAGCCTGACTCCCAGTTGTGTCACGGAAAAGATAGATATCCCCGTAATATTTGCTTTCAGCATTGTCAACAGCTATAACATCAATATCTCCATCAAGCTCCACATCTACTGCTGATACCCTATGATAACCTATTGAAGCGTCCAAAGAATGATATGTCCAGGAAGGGTTTTCATACCATCCTACACCGATTTTTTTCGTTGCTACTAATACATCTATATCGTTATCTTTATCAATATCGCAGGGATAAACGCATGGAGCTGTTGCTCCTCCATCATCTGCGGGACCTATTACATTCTTAGAGAATCCATACCAGCCATTGTGCTTATACCACACTACTTCGTCCTTTGTATGAGCAACTAAATCCTTTATACCATCCATATCTATATCTGCAGGCATAAGACCTTGAGCGAACTTTCTTACTGAAGCAGCTCCACCGCTTTCCACCGTGTGTTTTAACCAGGAGGTATAGTCCCAACTGGTAGCTACAAGAGAAACCTGCCCTTCAGTAGCTGCAGTTATGCTATCACTTGCATAATATCGAGTTCCCCAGTTATCCACCGGGCACAGAACACCTGCTCCTCCCATCCAATCTGTCTGCTCAACCATAGTCCCAACAAGCATTAAATATATTATATAATGCATATCCCCTCCTAAGTTGAAAGTATTGTATTTTCCTTGTCTATTTCGAAATTCAAATCAATCAATGTTATTTCAAGATAGTTAACTTCTGAATCGCTGTATAATTAGAAGTCTCAAGCTTCAGGAAGTAAAGTCCGCTTGGCACCTCTTTGCCTGAACAATTTCTACCATTCCATACTTTATTATAGTATCCCGGTTCTTGTGTTGCATCTACTATTGTGGTTACAAGTTTTCCAGTAATATCATATATTCTCAGAAAGACTTTTGTAGCTTCAGGCAGTTGATAACAAATAGTAACTGTTCTCCTTGCCGGATTTGGATAACTCTGAGAAAGCCCATATACTTTTAGAGATGAGGATGTTTCTTCTATCCCGGTTGGGTGAAGAGTGTCACAACAATCATTGAGGTCATCTCCACTTAGCTTACAGTTATAGCAGGCACAATGCTTGGATACCTCTGCCGAAGGAAATTTCCCAGGATTACAACACGACCCTACATCCAACACATTAAAACAGGAGCAATTTAACGTATCTACACTGTAATATCCATCTCCGTCATAGTCATAATAAACTGATACAAGGTTATTACAGTTGTAAGAACAAGTAAAATTGCTTCCACTGAGGTCAACAACATTTTCACAACAATTACTATCGTAGGTAACGGGATGCCCGGAACAGATGTATACATCCCCCTCTTGATTGTTGCATAATGTATTACCTACAATATGAGCATTTGAACCATCTGGATTGCAAACTATACCAACACCTCTTGTTGTCCCTTTATCACAGGGGTCCATCAATGCACCGTTCTTGTTTCCTATTATGGTGTTACATCTGATAGTATCATGAGATGCTCTCACGAAAATCCCAGGTCCTATGTTCTCTGCAATGTAGTTATACTCAATTGTCCAGTAATCTGTCCTTACGCACTTCAACCTAATTCCTCCTCCCTGATATTTCAACCCTTCTCCCTGCGTTATACTTATTCCATTTTTTATCACATTGTTATAAGCAATATAGTTATACTTGCAATGCTTCTTCGAACAGATACCCGCACCTTCGTTGCTGTGAATATTATTGCAAGTTATCCTATTGTAATCACTGTCGTTTAAGAGTCTTATCCCATGCCCACCGGCAGAACCCTGCCTATGCGACGAACCTGTATTCCTATAAATATCGTTCTGATTTATTATGCAATGGGTTGTCTGCTTTACCAGATAGATACCGTATGTTTTACCATTTCCATTTCCTCCATTATCGTGCACCGCACAACTCTTTATAGTATCGTTCTCTGCAGGCCCCTGTATCACAATCCCATGACAGAAACCTGTAACCTCTAAATTCTTTATGCTTGCATTATTATAACCGGCTATATCGACAACCCCACAGGCACAGTCCGTAGGAGAATCCTCATCATTGCAGGCAGAACAATCTGTGGAGCTACCTATTATCGCATATCCATCTCCATCAATAGTAATGCTATTTGCTCCTATAATTATTCCATGACTTCCCGCACTGCAAGTTAGGTCTTGAGTTAGGTAGTACCGTTCGCCTGATACACTTGCAGTAAAGGGAATACTTGTTATCTCCGTGTCTGCATTTGCCCTTCCCACCATCCCAATTAAAAACACCACTATTCCCATCATAACCATTAAGTTTTTCTTTTCCATTTGGCTTCCTCCTTTCTTTGTCAGCAAAATTATTGCTTAAATAAATTCTATCTACTAACCTCTATCTACTGAACCAATAATATCTTCTCAATTACAGTATTGTTTCCAATCCTGAGTTGGTAAAAATAGACTCCACCACTCACTCTATTTCCCTTATTATCTTTTCCATTCCACATTATGGTGATTGGTAATTGGTGATTGGTAATCGGTAAAATCTTAACCAACTGTCCTGCCAAATCATAAATACAGATGTCAGATGTCAGATTACAGATGTCAGATTTATTTCTACTTCCTGTTCTCTGAATTCTGATTTCTGTTTTCTGGGTGAACGGATTCGGATATGCCTCCATAGTAGTCATTCTCTTGGCTTCACTGCCTGCAATTTCCTCTACTCCCGTTGACGGAGTAAACTCTTCATTTTTATCCAAAGGATCTCCATTTTCATCGAACCCAGCTATAGCATAAATTTTCCCGTTCGCTTCAACAACTGCAAGATGGCTCCTTGGTGTTGGCATAAAGGTGTCAGCCGACCAGGAATTTGTAGCCGGGTCATATACTTCGTTTGTTCCCGGCCACCCCGTTCCATCAAATCCTCCGATAACATATATTTTTCCATCAACCACAGCACTTCCTAACCAGTATCTTGCTGTCGGCATATCTGTTTTAGTCGTCCATGAATCGCCAGCCGGGTCATATTCTTCAACTGTAGGTAGGGAATTTGTCCCATCAAATCCTCCAATAACATATATCTTTCCCTCAACCACAGAAGCTGTGAGAGCTACCCTTGCTCCTCCTGACATAGGAGACTTGATTGTCCAAGAATCGTTAGCAGGGTCATATTCCTCAACACCAGCAAAGAAGCCAGTACTATCATGTCCACCAATAACATATATCTTCTCATTAACTACACCAACTGCAGCACCATATCTCTCTGTAGGCATAGGTTTTTTGGATACCCATGAATTATCAACTGGATTATACGCTTCATTATCTCTCAAGACTATCGTGGCATGTGATTGAGCGCCTCCGATAACATATATCTTTCCATTGACCGCAGCAGCTACAGGTCCCATTCCCCTTCCTGTTGGCATATTAGCTTTAAGAACCCACGAGTCACTATTGGGATTATATTTGTAATTCTTGCGAGTTCCCTGCTGCGAGCATGGTCCACCTCCAATAATATAGATTTCACCATCCAATTCTGTTCCCGAAGGTACCTTTTTTGCTATTGGCACAGGAGTCTTTGCTTCCCATTGCCCTGCGTTTGCTTCTGCTATTACCCATATAGCAATAGCACTTACACATAATGCTTTTATCCACTTTTGCATCTCTGCCTCCTTTTTTTCAACTCTCCGACCTAAAATTTATAAAGACCATCTTCTCAGTTCCTTACTATTACATTCGTAAAATATCACCTCCTTTTAAAACTTTAATTTAATACCGCTTTTAAATGCAGTTTTTGATAGCTCTTTCAAACCCCATTCTGCGTATGTTCCATTAATAACATCCTTCATAGCGACAAAGACATGAGCATATTTAGTAATGGCTTTGTTGACTTTAATATGCACAATAGAATAACTCGCTAATTCCTCAAGTTCGTCAGGAATAACGCAACCGCATCCTCCGGGCTCAACATAATAGCCATATCTCTTTCCTATATATTCACCTCTCAGGTTTATTCCCAGACCGTACCGACGAAGTTTGTATTCCAATTCCAGATTCAATTTATGCCGTGGATTATAAAAAAGTTCCTCCTTTGTTTCTTTATCTTTGGCATCAAGCCAGGTATATCCTAATCTTCCTCCCAGCCACTCTTTAAACTGTCCACAAACCGCAAACTCTACTCCTTGACCATAAGATTCGGCTATATTTTCATAACTATGTATAGGATAAGGGATAAAATCATACCCCATCTTAGTCTCACCTGTATCGTATGTTTCTATCAGGTCTTTAATGTCATTTCGGAAATAAGTCACACGAATAATTCTATAATTCACTCCTAATTGATAGCCTATAGATTTTTCTGGCTTCAAATCGGGATTTGCTCTTAGCCAACGATTCCTTTTAAAATAATCATCAGTATAAAGGTGACTTATTGGAGGAGACTTAAACGCCTTACCAACCGAACCCTTCAATTTAAGGTTTTCAGTTAATCTATAAACCAATCCTACATTAGGATTGACCTCTCTACCCCATTCACTGTGATAATCTATACGAGTGCCTATTGTCAGGCTGAAAGGACGAAAATCCATTTCATCCTGAGCAAATAAACTATTGGTAGCATGCGATGTATCAAACCGAGATGGAAAAATATGTTCCTCTTTGAAATAGTTATAACCGACCGTAAGCAAATGCAGATTTTTAACTGACTGGTGATAATTTAACTCTGCCTCATAATTATTGTAATTAACATCAATCTCCGTATATCCTCCTTTATACCAAAACCGACTATAGTGAAACAAAGATGCTCTCAGCTTTAATTTAGAGGTTTTGCTTGTTTTCCATTCCCACAAAGAATTGAGACTATATCTTTTCTGCTCAAGAGGGTCTATCATCTGCTCCCGCTCAAAATAACCTGATTTCAGAGCAAACTTAAAAATAGAAGAAAAGTTATATCCTAAACTTGCCCGGACCATCCGGTCCTTAAATTTGTCCCACTCTGGCTCTAAACCATCAGATTCTTTATCCGTATAATTTAAAAAATATCCAAACTTGCCTATTTTACTTCCTTGACTCAATTTGTAAATCCTGGTATCATAAGTCCCCATCACAGCGGTTGCTGAACCCATAAGTTTGTTGGGAGTAGCCCTCGTAATTACATTGATTACACCTGACATAGCATCACTTCCATAAAGGGCAGAAGCAGGACCTTTGATTACTTCCACTCTCTCAATCATCTCCACAGGATACTGAGATAGGTCAACAGAATATTTGGGTCCACCATGAAGTCTTTGCCCATCCAATAATACCAGAGCATATTGTGGGCTAAGCCCATGAAGTTTAACGCCCCCCCTGGACCATCCAAACCCGCCTTGAGCATTCACTCCAGGAAGATGCTTCACTGCCTCAAAAGCCGTCTCAACATTTGCTAACTCAATCTCTTCCTTCGTAACTACATTTGCTGATACTGGAATATCGCTGAGAAGACGCTCTGTTTTGGTAGCCGTAACAATAACCTCTCCCATCGGAATTGCAGTGGAACGCAGTTCCATATTAAGAGTGAGAACTCCATCAACAAAAAGCTCAACTCTCCTGCTCACACTCTTATATCCAACTACTGATGCTATAACCCTATATTTGCCACATGGAACATCAGGAATGAAGTAGTATCCACTATCATCGGTTGCCGCACCAAATGATGTTCCTTCAATTAAGATATTAACTCCAGTGAGTGGTTTTCCATTCACATCAAGCACTTTTCCTTCAATTCTGCAACGAGCGTATGCTGATGCTGTCAATAGAATCACCAAAAATATGATGAATTGTATTCGTTTAGCCATCAGACTTTTCAAATCCAAAGAGTTTGTCCAAGGGTAACTTCATAAGTCTCTTCTTGAATTCCTGCTTAGCTAATTTAAACGCTTCTTTGTCCTCAGAAGTTGCCGACTCATCGAATCTTGCTTTTCTCCTTAACTTAAAGAACTTTTTAGGACTTTCTGGAAACACATCTTTTTTCAGCCAAATACTGATTTGCTCTCCAGTCGATTTTCGGATAAAAGTAAATGTCCAATTCTTTAACAAAAGGTCTGCTATACTTGTTCCCTCTAGCAATTTAAGTTCAAAGTCTTTTCTTGTTTTCACTCGTGTGATGAATTCAAAGGCATCTTGAGATCCTTGACTGGGTAATGCACTAATTATTTTAAAATCCTCTCTTTTTGGTATTTCATTTCCCCAAAGCTGTGATATAGTAAGCTGAGTTGCTCTAAAACCAACTATCAAACAAGGACATATATCTCCGTGATACTTTCCTGCATCTTCTATAGATAGTTCCAGTAAGTCGTCCTCATCATATATTGAAATAGTATCATTTTCAGCCCCAGACCAAACAAAATCTGACCAGATGAATAGCAAAACAAACATAAACGAAATCTTTTTAAACATTTTCCACCTCCTGTTTATTTCCTCGCTAACTGTTTTTTCTTGATATACCGCTTGCACTGTTTTAATCTATCGTATCCTAACATTATACCGAGAATGAAATCCTGCTCCTCTGTTAGACAGGATAAAGACTCAAACTTTATCTGTTTAATAACCTCAACACACACTGAATCACCAAAAAAGACATTCATCTTGGTTCCATTGACTTTCTGAATGTGATAGCTTATGTTTTCCATCTTGAGTTTCTTCTCAATCACATTCTTCTCCTTTACGCTTCCTGTATAAAGAACCAGATTTCTTAACCCTTTTTTATATTCATAAAGATAGTGAGCAAGAATCTTCATATATTAAAGTAACTTTGCTATTTTAAGTCCCCAAGCTTCAGCATTTCCCATTGCTGACTCAACATCTCCATCAACTTTTAACCCTTCCAGAATGATTCTTGCTCCACATTTTGCAAGTATTTCTTCGAGCATATCTACTGCTTTGCAAAATGAATCAGGATACATCTCACTGTCTCCAGGACCAAACACTGCCGATTTTTTCCCTGCCAATGACACTCCTTCCATCCTGTCGTAGAACTCAATGAAATCGTCCTGCAGTTCACCTTCACCCCAAGTAGAACAGCCAAGCACAATCAAATCATAACCCGTAAGTTCATCCACATCTGCTTCAGTCACATTTTTCAAAGTGACATTTACACCACCCTTCTTAAATCCTTCAACCACAGACTCAGCCAAAGCTTCCGTATTCCCTGTAGTTGACCCATAAACCAAAATTACTCTTGCCATCTTTACCTCCTTTTTTTCTGGTATTGAATTTCATTATCAATGCTATGTAAAAAATTAAAGAATTAGGTTGAGTAGTCCTCCTGCTATTATGGCAGAGATGACCATAATCCCTGCTGACTTTAACATATCTACGAATCCAAGTTCTTTTGCCATAGTTGTGAATGTAGCTACGCACGGAAAATACATTGTGAGAACAACTGATGCTATTATAAGTTGCTTTAGTGTCAGTCCTAACGGTGCAAGCATTCCTACTGCCACATCTTTGCGCAGGAACCCGATTATCAATGCTCCAACCGCCTCAAGTGGGAGTCCTAAAACTTTGGTAATCACAGGAGCAGTGAATTTTCCTATAAACTCTATTATATGAAAAGTATAAAGCACATTTATAATAAATACTCCCACGAGCACCCAGGGAACTGCTTCTTTAATAAACCATTTTACACGAATCCATACTTTCTTTAAAAGTCCCTTTAAATATGGGATTCTGTATGGAGGTATCTCTACAAATATCTCCGGCGATTCTCCTTTTAAAAAGCGATTAAATAAAACACCAAGCACTACCCATACGATAAATAGAGTCCCAAAAATAGTAGCCAGTCCTCTTGCTCCGTATTTACCAACAAGCCCAACAATCATTGCAATCTGTGCCATACAGGGAACAGCTATAGCCATTAAAGTTGCCGAAATGAATCTCTCCCTGCGAGTCTCCATAATTCTTGTAGATAAAGCCGCAGGAACATTACATCCCAAGCCAAGCATCATAGGAATTATGGCGAGTCCATGCAAACCTACTCTGTGCATTAGAGTATCCACTAATACAGCCAATCTCGGAAGATAACCCGAGTCCTCTAAAAAAGAGAGCACAAGATAAAACGCAAATACATAAGGCAAAACCATAGCAATTGGAACAAATAAGCCCGTAGTCAGAAGTCCAAGAGATTCTACAAAGTCTATTTCACCATCTACTAATTTTCCAATAAGAATATTGTGTAGCCATCCTTGAGAACCCATTAGTCCTGAGAGTTTTAGCATCAAAGGTGCCCAAAGCTTCTCAAAAAGAGGTTCAAATACATATCCTACAAGTCCCTCGCCAATAAACCTGATAATCTTGAAAGTAGCGTATAATATTATTAAAGCTATTGGAATTCCGGTTGCAGGTGCAACTGACGCATCTCCAAGTCTTTCTAAAAAAGTATGATGGCGATAAGTTATTTTTTCTACTTTGGCTATTATATTTCCAATTTCCTGCCATCTCTCAGATTCCTCATATTCATATGTTGAAACCTTTGCCTCACTTATTTCTTCTACTAATTGTTTAATGCCTTCACCTGTTATAGCGCAGGTTGGAACACAGGGAACTCCTAAAATCTCTTCTAACTTTTCTACATCAATTGATATGCCTGTGTGTTTGGTCTCGTCCCATAAATTTAAAGCCACGAGCATAGGAACTTTTCGCTTAAGTAATTGAAGTGTGAGGTTGAGACTCCGCTCTAAATTGGTTGCATCCACAACATTAATTACAATATCTCCCTCACGAATCATCTTCGTTGCTACTTCCTCTGCTTTGCTCGTGGGTTCAAGAGTATAGGTTCCCGGGACATCAATAACCTCAGTATGCTTACCTTTGATTCTCATACTGCCTTTTGTGAACTCAACAGTAGTGCCCGGATAGTTTGAACAAATTACATCTACTCCAGTAAGTCGGTTAAAGACAACACTTTTCCCAACATTTGGGTTTCCCATCAATAAAATTCTCATTATTATTTAGGTATTTAGGTATTTTGGATTTTTAGGCATTTTTATCTACTTCTACAAGTACCCTTCGTGCCATCCCAAATCCAATTCCGACTTGAGTATTACCTGCTTGAATCAAAATAGGACCTCTCATAAGTTGTCCCGATAGTTTTTTAACCTCTTTTTCTGTTCTAACTCCCAATGTTTCTAATCTTCGAACCATTCCGTGCCCACCCTGTATTTCTACTATCTTTCCCGTTTCACCGACTCGCATTTCAACAAGTGAAATTATTTTAGTCATAAATTCTCCTTCACTTATTTCTTTTTCTACATTCCTTGCAGACCCCAAATATGTTTAATTGATGTCTTATGGGGACGAATCCTTTCTCTTTGGCTAATCTATCTTGCGCCTTTTCTATTTGAGGGTCAAATATTTCAATCACTTTGCCACACCGTATGCACACAAGATGGTCATGATGTCCGTGCCCATACTTATGCTCGTATCTCATTCTTCCATCATCAAAATATATTCCTCTTGCTATTCCTGCATCACATAATAGCTTTATAGTCCGATACACAGTAGCATACCCTATTTCTGGATTTTTCTCACTCACAATCCTATAAATCTCCTCTGCTGAAAAATGCCCTTCCATTCCAAGAAAAGCATCTAAAATAATATCACGCTGGTCAGTGTGCCTCAATCCCTTCGCACACAAAAAAGCATCAAATATCCTTTTAGCATTCTCCATAATTGAACTTGATTTTCAATATCATATGGGTTTTAGGGTTTGTCAAGAAAAAAGAAAAAATATTGTCAAAAATCTGGACGCAGGCTTCGACAAATTAACATGAAATATTCTACATCACACATCCCCGCAACTATGCGGTGTAAGTACCCACTATTCTGTAGGATTAGAGGGGTTTGCCGCCCACTCATAATAGGCACCATCGTATACTTTCACATTGGGGTATTCAAGTATGGATTTGAGAGCTACATAGGCAATGCCAGCCCGAACACTCGTCTCACAGTATAAAATTACTTCTTTGTCAGAAGTGATGCCAGCAGATTTAGCGACCTTTTCAAGTTCCTCTTTGGATTTTAAGGTGCCATTCTTATTAAGGACTTTTTTGTATTCAAAGTGGATAGCTCCCGGGATATGTCCTTTCCGCTCAACTTTACCTGTTTCCCCAGCATATTCCTCAGCATCTCGGACATCAACAATAACTACATTTTCATCCTTAAGATGTTCTTGCACATACTTCGTTGTGCATATCTTATTCTTATCTGGAGAAGCATTGAAAGTCGTTGAAGAGAAACTTTTTACTTCTTTAGTAACAGGTTTCCTGCCTTTTCGCCACTTCTTCAACTGCCCGTTTAATATCCTCACATCCTTACATCCCAAATAATCAAAAATCCAGTAGAGTCTTCCTGAAAGTTTATTCTTTCCGCTATCATAAACAACTATTGTGTTTTTCTCACTTATTCCTTTGCCACCAAATATCTTAGCAAGTTCCGCCGGACTTTTAATCAGACCTTCTATCTTGCCTTCTTTATAGAGGTCCTTGTGCCAGATGTTGATTGCATTTTTTATGTGGACAACCCCATAATCCTTTGAGTTTCTGGCAGATACAATTCTCACATTCTCATCATCCGTAATTTTGGCAAGCTCACTGACAGAGATAATACTCCCGTAAGCAAATATAGATTGGAAGCAAAAAGCAAATAGTATAAGTAATCCTGTGAGTGCTCTATTTCTTTTCATTTTTCCTCCTTTCATTTTATTGTGTCCCAATGGATTTGATAAATCAAATCCCTACAGCTTAAAACTTTACCTGAATTTGCATTAAGATCTGGTTATTGTCGGTTTCAAGCTCTTCAGTGCAATGGAGATAGTTAAGTTGGAGTCTGGTCCAATCGTTGATAAACCAATTTGCACCAAAGGTAATAACCTGCTCCTTATTATCTTCACTGTTCATATTCGGGTCCCAGGATTCATATTTTATTACAGGTTGAACCTTCCATTGCGTCATATACATTCCCTGGACATAAAACCCGTTTTGCTCAGTAGTGTCTTTGCCAATAACATTTTTCCCATAGATATATTCACCCTGAACCAGAAAATCACTGTATTTAAGCTCTACTTCTCCACCAGCTCTAATCTTTTCATCCTCCTCGTCAGCATCAACTTTTCCATGCCTGAAGCTACCGCCAACACTTAAGAGCTCCAGAGGTGATACAATAATTCTTCCCACTATATCCTTTGCTTTATTATTATCTTTCTTTCCCATGCCAGTGCCGTTCATCAAGCCCAAATTGTAAGAGAACAGTTTATCATGTTTTCCGCCAATTATCATTCCGAGGTCGCGTCCTGGACTTGCTAACTTCTTTACAACTTTAGAGCGGTTGATTGTGTGTAAACCTGCACAAGAAGTATTCAACTCCAGACTAAATGGTGACTTAAATTGTCCCATTGTGATTTTACCATATGGGGCAAACCGAGAAAATGTAACATAGCCATCCAGTACACAAGGAGTCTTGCCACCCAACACAAAGGGACTGAACTCAAAAGCCGCATAATAACTTACATCATACGGGATATTTCCCAGTAGTGCAAACCGAACTCTCTTGAACGCGAAAGTAAATTCATCCGGTGTACCCTCAAGATACTGAGGTTGAACCTGAAAAAATCCTGCTACTGAAACACCTTCTTCAGACTTTGCTTCCATACATCCCTGTCCTCTAACTTCACCTGCAATGATTATGCAAGCGAAGAAAAGAACTGCTGTTATTGAATAAATCCTTTTCATTTTCCCCCTTTTGTTTTTTGTCATTCTGATGCGTAGCCGAAGAATCTCTATATTTTTGAGATTCTTTAACCACAACCACCTTCCTCTTTTTTCTCTTCTTTCTCTTCCCACGGCTCTGGCCACATTTCCCACGCCTTCCAGCCACCAATAATATTCTTAACATTTTTATATCCGAGTCTGGTCAGAGATTCTGTCGCTAAAGCACCTCGTCCACCTTTTTTGCAGTAAATTACGAGTTCCTCATCTTTCTCTGGCACATACATTCCCACCCTGTCCCAAAAATCCTCACTCGCAATCTTGAACTCCAGAAGACCGCGTGGAACATTGAAAGCACCGGGAATACAGTCAGCTTCAAATTCATCTGGTTCGCGAACATCTATCAAAAGAAATTCTTCTTCGTTTTCCATACTGGTTTTGAAATCCTGGAGCGAGACCTGAGTTATTCTGTGTTTCGCATCCGCTACCATTTCTTTGGCATTCTCAAATATCAAAGAGGAAGGTCCTTTAATTCCTTCACCCCCACAGCCAACAAAAAATGTCAGAGCAATAGTGGACAAGAAATGTATTAGAGATTTCTTCATGGATTCACCTCCTTTCTCTGTCATTCTGAGTTTCTTATACTGCCGAGAACTTTCCTGTTTTTTCATTCCACTTTACAAATAAATACCACAAAGCTATAATTACAAGAAAGATAACAATAGCACTAACATAACTACCTAACACATCTGGCAAAAATACCTTTTTCTGTGCCCATTCAGGTAGAGACTTAAAACCAGGAACAATATATTTTTTAGAAATAGGAGCCATAAGCATATAACCAATTGCGGCTAACCACAATTTAACTTGACCTTCTCCTGCTCTCCAAAGCGTGCCAATAGCACAGCCGCCAGCTACAGTCATCCCAATGCCAAAAATGAAACCTCCAACAAGTCCTCTAACCCAAAAATTAGGGTATATCCAGGTCATTGCAAGTTCACAAGCCGCCATTGGAGTATAAGCACTTATTCCCATATACTTTATGATGGTGAAGCCAAATATGCCAATAAGCAAGCCAGCCATTAAACCCACAGGTGCAGTTGACTCTCCTGTCATAAATGGCTCGCGAAGTGCTCTTGTAATACAGAAGCGAGAACGCTGACAAACGATTCCAAACCATATACCCAGGACAGCAAACCAGGTCATCACATTACTTTCTTTAAACCTGAGACAATTGTATATTATCAATACCAATAATACAATTATTCCAAGCCATGGTTGCCATACTCCTTTTTTACCTACTCCTGACAAAAACGATTTACCTCCACTACTAAGTTTCGGGAATTTCTCCATTTCCCAGAATAGGTACCGCAAAGCAAATATAATTCCAATCGTAAATCCGATGACAAGAATAATAGCCCCGCCAGATAGTGCTGACCAGCCACTAAAAAAACCTCCTATAGTACAGCCCGCTCCTATTGTAGCACCTATTCCCATCAAGGCACCGCCTATAAGTCCTTTGCTCAATTCACCAGCTGGAGGGATTCTAAGTGCAAACTCTCTTGCTAAAAGGGAAGCACAAAAGGCGCCCAATACTACCAAAAGATTCATCGTTGCTATCGGGCTCTTGCTGATAGGAGTTACATCCTTAAATATCACACCTAAACCCTGATAGATATGCTGTCCCCAGTTAACATATGAACCGGTGCCTCCCCAGGGATGCTTAATCAGAAAGAGCCAAGTGTTGCCAATTGCCAGTAGGATTGCTCCTACCCACATAGGCCATGCCTTCCCAAAAAATGTATCAAATAATTCTCTGGCACTTCCTTTCTCTCCCATATTGTACCCCCTTATTTAACTCGTCGAATATAGTATTTGTAGACTCCTTCTTCTTCCGTTGCTTCTATAAGCTCATTTCCTGTTTTCTCACACCATGCCGGCACATCAGGTTTAGAACCCGGATCCGTAGCTAACAACTCCAACACCTGTCCCACTTCAAGAGTCTTAATTCCCTTAGCGAGTTTAAGGATTGGCATAGGACATGAAAGCCCCTTGCAATCCACAGTTTGATTAACCTCTGCCATAATTTCACCTCCTTTCAATTAAAACATCTTAATATTACAATAATTTGATATATCAAGCAAAAAAATTTATTTCTTTAATATTTCTATGATTTTTTTAATACGTGTATCTATTATCTTGTAACAAGTTCTTGTCCCGTATTTCTTCCCGACAATAATCCCTTTGCTCTTTAATATACTAAGTTGCTGTGAAATTGTGGATTGAGGTAAGTCCAAGTCACGTTGAATACTATTAACACTACATTTTTCTTCCCCTGAATTGGCTATTTTCATAAGAGTGGTTATTATTTGCAAGCGAACAGGGTTTGCAATTGCTTTCAAGATTTCACTTTCATTTTTGTAATCAATTCCCATAATTCTTGTATTGAAATATTAGAATAATACGATATGTCAAGTAAAAAATTAAAAAAATTGAAAAAACAAAAGTACGGATTTTTTTGATTTTTGGAATTGACAGTTAGTAAATATAAGTTAAATTTGATTTTATGGAAGATGTGTCTATTTTAAATGCAAAGGAGCTTATTACTTTGAGTTCTTCGCAGGAAAAAGCTCATACAGGAAAGGAGATGAGGGAACTTGGAATTATTGAGGGTGCGAGTATAGGAATAAAGGATGGGAAAATTTCATATATTGGAGAGCCGAAACCTGCTAAAAAAGAAATTGATGCGAGTGAGAAAGTGGTAATGCCAGGATTTGTGGACCCTCACACACATCTTGTTTTTGCTGGAAGTAGGGCAGATGAATTTGAACTTAGAACTCTGGGGAAAAGTTATAAAGAGATAGCAGAATTAGGAGGCGGAATAGCAAATACTGTTAAAAGCACGAGGGATACAGGCGAAGAAGAACTTTTTCGGCAAGCAATGAAGAAACTTGATTATGCACTTTCACAGGGAACTACAACAATTGAGATAAAATCTGGATATGGACTTAGCTTAAAAGATGAGATTAAAATGCTTCGGGTAATAGAATCGTTAAATAAAAAACATCCAATTTCAGTTGTTCCAACATTTCTGGGGGCACATTCGGTTCCTTCTGAATCAAGTAAAGAAAAGTATATGGACGAACTGTTAAGAATGATGATTCCTGCAAGCAAACTTGCTAAATTTTGTGATGTCTTTTGTGAACAGGGAATTTTTACAAAGGAAGAATCAAGAAAAATACTTGCGTGTGGACTTAAGTTTGGGCTTCGTCCAAAGATTCATGCTGATGAGTTGAGTTCAAGTGGAGGAAGTGAGCTTGCCGGAGAAATTGGAGCTATTTCAGCAGAGCATTTGGTTTATCCAAGTGACAAGGGGATTGAGTTGATGAAAAAAGCTGGGACTATTGCAGTTTTATTGCCGGGCGCTTGTTTATTTTTGTCACATAAGCCACCTGTGAAGAAATTTATGGATGCAGGAATACCGATAGCAATTGGTAGTGATTTTAATCCTGGGAGCTCTCCAGTCTTGAGTATGCCAGTAATTATTGGGCTTGCCTGTATTTTACTTGGTATTAGTCCAGCAGAGGCGATAACTGCAGCTACTATAAATGCGGCTTATGCGCTTGGAATTGGAGATAGAGTTGGGAGTCTGGAGTCTGGCAAAGATGCTGATATATTGATATTAAATGTCGGTTCTTATCAAGAGGTTCCATATTGGTTTGGATTTAACCCTGTAGATATTGTGATAAAGAAAGGGGAAGTTGTAAAAGTGCAAAATTTAGGATAAGTTAAAAAAAACTTGACAAATTTGGAAAATGCAGTAAAATATATGAAGGAGGTAAACTATGAAAAAGTTATTATTAGTAGTGGCGATAATGATATCGCTGGTATATGTGCCTATTGCGAAAGGGTTGTATGCCGATGATTTTTTAAAGGCTCTTCAAGACTCACTTCATAAATTGGGCGACCCATGGATTGCTGGTGAAACTGAGGTCTCTCATCTCTCGTGGGAAGAAAAACAGAAGTTGTGTGGACTGAAACTCCCTTCACCAGAAGAACTTCCCAAGAAAGCAAGATTATCCTATCCACATTGGAAGAACCGCCAACCGCCTTCAGAGTGGGATTGGCGAGATGTTGATGGACATGATTGGATGACAGACCCTAAGAATCAATATGGTGGAGCTGGTCAGTGTGCTGGTGGTTGCTGGTCTCTTGGAACAGTTGGTGCTTTTGAGGCAAGATATAAGATTGTTAATAATCTGCCTGACGACCGAAGTTTCCCTGATTTTTCAGAGGAAACCTTACTATCTTGTTACAGCGGTTGCTGGTCTGGCAGTCATGGATGTTATGGGGGTAGGCTTGATTCTGCATATATCTATATCATTCGTGTAGGAGTCCCAGATGAAGCTTGTTTTCCATTTAGGGGAAGCACAGGCTCATGCGACAGATGCAATGATTGGGAGTCAAGAGTGGCAAAAGCTAAACATGGAAGTTGGGACGGAACAACAGACCCTGAACAAATGAAACTAGCAGTAATGGATGGTCCTATAACCTGTATGATAAACCAAAAAGAGGATTGCTTTTATTATAAAGGAGGAGTTTACAAACCTGTGATGGGGAGAAAGGTAATCCACGCATGTGTTTTGTTGGGATGGAATGGTGGGAACTGGTTGATTAAGGACGGTTTTGGCACAGGTGAAGACCAGTTTAAATGGTATGGAGGAAGTTTTGTTGCTTGCCATTGGGCTGATGCAGAACAAGCTGTCGGAATACTTTTAGATAAGCATGAGTTTAATGAGCCGAACGACAACATCTGGGATCCAGGAGAGTCAATTGATGTTGTTGCCACTCTTAAAGGTATGGGCAGCGATTATACAGGTGTAACTGGCAAGCTCTCGACAACTGACCCTAAGGTGAATATCTCTGATGACACATATAGTTTTGGGTTAATTCCTAATGGTAGTAGTTCAAATAACTCAGGGAGTCCATTTATTGCAACAGCAGATGCTTCTATTGTTGAGCATGATGTA
>JAUWHX010000089.1 GCA_030605695.1 bacterium
AGTCTATAACAAAAAAGTCCCTTTACTACATTGCTTTCTTTTAACATTTTAAGGTAAGATTTTTGTTGAGGTGGAGGTCTGTGGGTTTCTGATGTGGGGAGGAGAAATAATGCCAGAAAAAAAGCAATAAGATTAAGTCCTCCCATTAAGTAAAAAGCAAAGTCTATTCCAAAGGCATCACTTATAACTCCTCCTATAATGGGTCCCACGCCAAAGCCTGCGAAAAAGAAAGCATAAAATAGCCCCATATATTTTCCTTCCTGTCCCTCGGGGACTATATCTCCTATATAAGCTGTAGCAACAGGCAGAATCATTCCAGCTGCAAATCCCTGTGAAAACCTGACTATCAGGAGTCCCAACATACTTTCCGAGAGGACATACCCAATAGACATAATGGCGTATATAAGAAGCCCTGAGCATATAAAGATTTTCCTTCCGTATCGGTCGGATGCTTTGCCAATCATAGGCATTGAGATGATGCGAGCAACAGAGAAGCTGGCAAATATAACACCTAATTGAATTCCTGTGGCTCCGAGTGTTTTAGCATAAATTGGCAGAAGTGGGGATATAATCCCAACTCCAAGCATAGAGGAGAAAATCGCAAGAGAAATAGCAATAAAAATACTACGCTTTTTCATTTTAAAGAAATTACATAGATTTTCTGTAAAGTCAAATATATTATGGTTGACTTCTTATGATACTGTTGTAAAATGTGTTTATGAAAGAAATGAGAGTTAAGCTTGAGCCGTTTATTCCAATGCTTATGAAGGCAAGGGAGCCCTGGTTGGTTGGAGGTGCAATTCGTGATGCAATTCTTGGACTTCCGGTTAAGGACTTTGACTTCGCAATAAAAGACCCTGCCGTGGAATTTGCTCGCTGGTTTGCGAATAAGATAAAAGGAACTTTCGTTCTGCTTGACGCCAAAAATGATGAAGCAAGAGTGGTATATAAAGGTCAAAGCTCAAAGTTCAAAGTTCAAAAGGAAATGATATTTGACTTTACACATATGGAATCAATTAAGAAAGACCTTGCTCGTAGAGATTTCAGGATGAATGCAATTGCGGCAAGACTTCCTGAACTTGGGATTTTTGACCCATTTATGGGAAGAAAAGACATAGAACGCAAGTGTATATCTATGATTTCTCTCTCTTCTTTAATTGAAGACCCGCTCAGGATACTTCGGGGGTTCAGATTTCAAGCAACTCTTGGATTTAAAATTACTCCAAATACTCTTCGTGCATTGGGCGATAAGAAGGACTTACTTTCTAAAGTAGCTGGAGAGCGAATAAGAGAGGAATTTTTCACTCTTTTGAGCTCTTCGCATTCTTATTGGACTTTGCGGCAGATGGCAAGAGTTGGAGTGCTTCAAGCTATAATTCCAGAGACTATGGCAATGGAAAAAGTCCCTCAAGGAAAGCCGGGAGGTAATCTACTTTATCACTCACTTTTAACTGTAAAGAAAATAGAGGATTCACGATTTACTTTTCACGACTCACGACTCACGATTTTGAAGTTTGCTGGATTGTTGCACGATATTGGCAAGCCGTATTGCTACTCAGAAGAAAATGGGAAAGTTCATTTTTATGGACACGAGAAAAAAGGTGTTGAGTTACTTGAGGGTATTCGTGAGCGACTTAAATTGAGCAACAATGAATTTAAGACAATCCAGACTCTTATTCAATATCATATGAGACCACATCTTTTGGCAAGAGAGCGAACCCAGACTGAGCATGCTATATTTAGATTAGTAAGAGATGTGGGAGACCTTACTCCTCAAATTTTTGAGCTTGCTTATGCAGATGCACTTGCTTCAGGACCTCGGGGAGAAAAAAGATTGCTTGCACTTGCAAAAAAAGGAATTAAGATGTGGGAAGAACTTAAGCGTCCGAAATTTAAGCGACTAATTACAGGAGATGATTTAATTAAATTAGGTTTCACGCCCGGACCAAAATTCAAGCTTATTCTTGAGAGAATTGAAGAAGCACAGTTAAGCGGTAAACTCCGAACCCGGAAAGAAGCTCTGGAGTTTGCAAAGGAGAATTATGATTAAAGAAAATGTTGAGCAGATATTAGATGAGTTGCCAAAAGGTGTGATTTTGGTGGCAGCGGCAAAAACAAGAACTGCTGAAGAAATCTTGGAAGCAATAGATGCAGGGGTGAAAATCATCGGAGAAAACTATATCCAGGAAGCTATCCGTATGTTTGAAGTAATAGGCAAAAAAGTTAAGTGGCATTTTATTGGGAAATTGCAGAAGAATAAGGTTAAGAAGGCAGTAAAAATATTTGATATGATAGAGACTATTGATTCTGTGGAGCTTGCGAGAGAAATAGACAAAAGGTGTTGCGAGATTAACAAGATAATGCCAGTTTTGATAGAAATAAATAGTGGTAGAGAACCACAAAAATCCGGTGTATTTCCAGAAGATGCTTTGGAACTTGTAAAAGAGATTTCAAGTTTACCAAATATAAAAGTGATAGGACTTATGACTATGGGACCCTTTGCAGGCGATCCTGAAGACGCAAGACCTTATTTCGTAGAGACAAAAAAGATATTTGACAAGATAAAGAAGCTTAATTTACCAGATGTTGAGATGCGTTATCTATCGATGGGAATGACAAATTCTTATCAGGTTGCCATAGAAGAAGGTGCAAATTTAGTAAGAATAGGCACAAAAATATTCGGAATGAGGAATTATGGGTAAATTAAACTTGGCATTAAAGTTTCTCAATAAGATTTATTGACTTTTGTTAGAAGTGCCATAAAAGTAAGCTATGGACCTAAAAAATAAACGAATTGGAGTTCTTATGGGGGGCTGGAGTCCTGAACGTGAAATATCTTTAAAATCAGGGAGAAAGGTAGCGAAATCTTTAAAAAGGCAGGGGTTTAGAGTAATAGAAATTGATGTTGGGCAAGGTCTTGCGAGTATTTTAAGGAAGGAAAAAATAGATATTGCGTTTATAGCTTTGCACGGAGTTCCTGGTGAGGATGGAACAGTGCAAGGGTTATTAGAAGTTCTTGGAATCCCATATACAGGTTCAGGAGTGTTGGCGAGTGCGATGGCAATGAACAAAGTTATTACAAAGATAGTATTACAAGCAAATGGAATAAGGGTGCCAAGATATTTTTATGAGTTAAAAGTTGATTTGAAAAAGGTTACAGCGGAAATTGGAAATCCTCCGTGGATAGTTAAAGCAGTGAGTGGCGGGTCATCGGTGGGAGTTGAGATTGTGAAAGAACCTAAAGATTTGGAGCCCACTTTTAATAAAATTAAAGAAAAATATCAGGATGCATTTATTGAGGAATTTATTGAGGGACGAGAAATAACTGTAGGGATTTTAGGGAATGAAGTATTGCCAGTGGCTGAACTTGTGCCAAAAAGTGAATTTTTTGATTATCGGGCTAAATATACTCCCGGTGTCACAGAGGAGATAATACCTGCGGAGCTCCCTGAAAAAGTTTATAAAGAGGCACAGTCTCTTGCTCTACAGAGCCATCGAGCAATTGGGTGTAGAGAATTTTCAAGAGTTGATATGATAGTTCAAGATAACAAAGTTTGGGTGCTTGAGGTGAATTCTATTCCGGGGTTAACTGATATGTCGGTTCTCCCTATGGAGGCTAAACATATTGGAATAACCTATGATGAGGTAATTTATAGAATACTTGAAAGTGCTATAAAAAATCGTTAATCATGTAATCGTTATTTGTTCCGATTAACGATTTCCGTTTAACGAATAACGAATTTAATATGTTTTTGGTTTCATTATTTTTAATCTTATTCCCGAGAATTGATGATGAACCTCCTGCACTTTTTCCATATCGTGGGATATATTTATCTCCTTTTGCAGCAGTAAAGTTCAAAGAATATCTCCCTTATATCAGAAATAGTGAAATAAACTGTGTTGTTGTTGATTTTAAAAGTGCGGAAGGGTATGTGAGTTATAACACTAATGTTAAATTTGCAAAAGATATAGGAGCAAAGTTAGCAATAATAAATCTTGAGAATCTACTCCGTGTGTGTAAGAACGAGGGAATAAGACTTGTTGGAAGAATTGTAGTATTTCAGGATTCTATATTCGCGTGGTATGCTAAGGGAGAGTATTCTATAAAAGGTTTAAATGGGAGATTTTGGAAGGATGGACATGGAAGATATTGGGTTGACCCCTGCCTTGAAGAAGTTCGTGTTTACAATATAGAAATTGCAAAAGACCTTGCCAGTCGTGGAGTCCCAGAAATTCAATTTGATTATATAAGATTCCCTTCACCAACAGGAGATTTTAGGCCTTATAGAACGTGGTGTAGAAATAAAGAGGAAACAATTGCTAAGTTTCTTGAAGAGGCGAGAAAAGAATTGAAAAAATTTAAGGTTCAAATATCGGGTGATGTATTTGGGTGTGTTTTATGGATGCCATCATTACCTTATGAAGGGCAAAACCTGAAACTTATGGCTCCGTTTTTAGATGTAATCTGTCCAATGCTCTATCCCTCACATTTTTCCAAGAAGCACGAATGGTCAGAAAACCCCAGAGAGCGAGAATACAATGTTATCTTTAAAAGCATAGCAAGAGGAAGAAAATCAACCGGAGAATCAAGATTTGTCCCATATATTCAGGGATTTGATTTAAGAGCATCTGAATTCGGTCCCGGGTATATAGAAAATCAAATTACAGCGGTTCAAGATGCTCGTGCTTGGGGCTATATAGTATGGCATTCTGCTGGACGCTATGATGCACTTTGGGAGTTAATGAATGGAAATGGTTCTTCTACAACTAAAACTCTCAGAGGGAGAATTAGAGATGCAATAAAGGAAGTGAACGGAGATATTGAACTTTTAGGTGTAAAGGATGGCGTGGTAAGATTAAAACTCCCGGCAGGATGCAAAAGGTCTCCTTGGGATTATCAAAATACACTTAAAGAAGTGGAGTCAAAAATTAAAGAAAGAGCTCCTGAAATTAAAAGTGTAAAGGGAGTATGAAAGTAATATGTGGAATGAGTGGGGGAGTTGATTCAGCAGTCTCGGCGGCTCTTCTGCTTGCACAGGGATACGAAGTAATTGGAATCACAATGAAATTATGGGATGATGCAGTCAAAGAGGCTCAGAGTATAGCGACACAGCTTGGAATACCGCATTATGTAATAGATTTGAGCTCTGAATTCAAAAAGGAAGTTGTGGATTACTTTGTAAGGGAATATTCAAAAGGAAGAACTCCAAATCCTTGTGTCCAATGTAACGAGCGTATAAAATTTGAGGCACTGTTTAAAAAGGCATCTGAGCTTGGAGCAGAGTTAATAGCAACAGGGCACTATGCTAAAATAGAATCAAATGGCAAAGAGTATGTATTGAAAAGAGGAATAGATAGTGAAAAAGAGCAATCATATTTTCTTGCGAGATTGTCTCAAAGGGTTCTGAGTAAAACATTGCTACCACTTGGGGATTATACAAAGACGCAGACAAGAGAGATGGCAAAGGAGATGGGACTTATAACGAAGTCGGAATCGCAGGAAGTTTGTTTTATTCCGAATAATGACTATACAGAGTTTCTTTATGAAAGGATTCCATTGAAAGAAGGCGATATTGTTGATAAAAATGGGAAAGTTTTAGGTAGACACAGAGGAATTTGGGGTTATACAATTGGTCAACGCAAGAGAATCCCGCCAAGAGGCGGAAGAGATAAGCCATTTTATGTTACTCATATAGATGTGGATGAAAATAAAGTTGTTGTTGGAGATGAGGAGGATTTGTATTCAGATAGCTTAATTGTAGATGATTTAGACTTGCTGTCAACTGTCAACTGTCAATTGTCAACTGTCATGGTGAAGATAAGATATCGGCATAAAGCCGCTCAAGCATATATCACGCTTCAGAATAATGGTGAAGCATTAGTGAAGTTTAAGGAGCCTCAACGAGCTATAACTCCGGGTCAACTTGCAGTGTTTTACCAAGAAGATATTGTGATTGGAAGTGGCTGGATTAAATAAACTCAAAAGTCAAAACTTAAAGTTCAAACCTATAAAGAGTTTTGAGCTTTGACTTTTTAGCTTTGAACTTAATTTATGTGGTATAACAATATTATAGAAGCAGTGGGCAATACCCCACTCGTGAAATTAAATAAAATAACGGAGGGACTTAAATCTACTATTCTGGCAAAGCTTGAGTTCTTTAATCCAGGCAGTTCCGTGAAAGATAGAATGGCTTTTTATATGGTTCAAGAGGCGGAAAAACGAGGAGAATTGAAGCCCGGCGGAACAATCGTTGAGAACACATCAGGCAATACAGGAGTAGGTTTAGCCATATATGCGGCTGTTAAGGGCTATCGGGTGATTTTCACCATCCCTGACAAGATGAGCGAAAGCAAAATCAATCTCCTCAAGGCATTTGGAGCAGAAGTGATAATTTGCCCTACTGATGTGCCTTACGACTCGCCTGAATCTTATTATGAAGTTGCCAAACGGATTGCCAAAGAGACTCCGAATTCTTACAAGCTTAATCAATATCATAATAATGGGAACCCGGAAGCCCATTATCATACTACAGGACCGGAGATATGGGAGCAAACTCAAGGAAAGCTTGATTGTGTAGTTATTGGTGCGGGAACAGGAGGAACGATTTCCGGAGTCGGTAGATTCCTGAAGGAAAAGAATCCCAGTATTAAAGTCATTGGCGTTGACCCGATTGGCTCAATCTATTATGATTATTTTAAGCACAAGAAACTTATAGAGCCACAGGTTTATCAGGTTGAAGGTATTGGCGAGGATATGCTTTGTAAAAGTATGCACTTTGATGTGATAGATGATATTATTCAGGTAACTGACAGGGATGCTTTTCTGATGACGAGACGATTACTTAAAGAAGAAGGTATTTTTGCTGGTGGCTCATCAGGAGCAGCGGTATGGGCTACAATTGAACTTGCAAAAAAGTTACCCGATAAGAGTATTATTGTAACTATCTTCCCGGACAATGGATACAATTATATCAATAAGATTTACAATGATAAGTGGATGCGTGAAAAAGGATTTATTTAAACTTTTTACTTGACAAAAATCTATTAGAGAGTATATATTATATAAAACTATAGGAGGTAAAAATGAAAAAGTTTTGTTTTATAGTAGTTTTATCTTTCTTATCATTCAGGGCTTATGGCATACATAATCTTCAGATAAATGGTTCTACTACACCAACGGTAACGACTGTAGACGCACTCAGTATAACAGCTTTATTTGACGGAAGCGGTGTTGCAAATGCAACGATGTATTACGACCTGAACGGCAATGGACAATTAGATTCCGGTGACCCCTGGATTATGAAATCCAAGCTAATTGACGGTGGATTTGATGATGAAGATGAGGCAGTTAATGGGGAGTATCAGGAAATTGGGGCGGACCCTTTAACATTTCAAGGGAAACTTCTTTTTTATGCTGAAGATAACGGAGTTTCAGATACTGTCTTAATAACTGTTGTCAACCTAGCATCTTCTTCGCATTCATTGTCCGGCAAAGTAACTGACCCAGTCAATAAACCACATATTCTTGTCACCACAATAAGAATAATAAATAGAGATAATGGACAATTTGAGTATGGGTATGGAGACTTCACAGATGCTAATGGAGATTATTTAATTTCTATGCCAGATGAATATGCTAACCAATACTGGAATGTTGTAGCTCTTGATATCGCAGAGGTAGTTCCATTCTATTCAAGTAATGATGTCCTCAACGATAGTATTTATATTTCAGGAGACAGTACAAAAAATCTTGCAATGTGTTTTGCACCTACTGGTACAATAACTGAACTAACAGGTGAATTGAGAGATGACTTAGGCAGTTTAATTACAGAACCAGCCCAAATTATGGGAATTGGTCTTATAGATGGCGTTAATCGGGCAAGACCTGGCAAGACCGACGGTACAGGAAAATATAGCATTTCTCTTAAAAAAGCCACCTCTGGGACTTTCTATCTCTATTTGGTACAGGCAAGTATTGCAGGACAATTCTATCCCGAGTTTATGAACCCGCTTTACCAACAAAAAGTTAGCTTGCCTCCTTCTCCCCCTACAATCACTATGACTAATTTTAAAGCTTATCGGACAACAAATATTATTTCCGGGCATGTTTACTTGGATGGAGCACCTTATGATAAGTGCCATTTGGATTGCAGTGCAAGGGATTACGGAGGAACTTATGCAAAAACTTTTTCTGATGGACACTATATTATGCCTGTCTCTGATAGTTTTTTGCCCGACACTGCTTATACCATAACAATTGCAAAGAAAAGTATCCCTGAAGATTATACAGTCTACGATAAGTTAGGTTCAATATTGCCAAATGCATCGCAATCTGCTATACTACCAGGTGCAACAGGTATTGATTTTTATCTTAAAGCATCAGCGGTAGAAGAACCAGAGAAAAAACCACAAACATCTCTTGCAATTTATCCAAATCCTTTCACAGGCAAGATTGTATTTGAACTTTCTTCTTCAGAACTCACTGAAAATTTACTTCTTTATGACATTGCAGGAAAGCAAGTAACAACACTTAAATCTAAGACTCATAATGGACTTCATCGTTTTGTATTATCGGGAAAGGAAAAACTTCCAAGTGGCATATACTTCTATTCTCTAAAAGTAGAAGATAGAGTTTTCAAGGGGAAAGTAGTAAAATTACAATAAACGATTCACGATTTACGATTCACAATACTATCCCATATCCTTTTTGCGTTTTGCTCTAATGTCCGAAGGTTACTATTATTTTCAATAATCCAGTCCGCAGTTTTTTTCTTTTCTGAGTCAGGTAATTGAGCGTGTATTCTATCTTCTGCTTCTTTTTGAGTACATCCAGAATTCATAAGTCTCTGGAGCTTTTTCGGGTAATCCGAAGTAACGAGAATAATTTTGTCAAACCAGTTATTTATTCTCCATTCATAAATTAATGCACAATCAACAAATACGGGAGTTGAGAGTTGAGAGTTAAGAGTTGAGAGTTGAGACTTCAGTTCTTTTATAAGGGGTGGATGAACGATTAAATCAAATATCTTTTTCTTTTCAGGGTTCTCAAAAACAATTTTGCCAAGTTTCTTCCTATCAATTTTCCCATTTCGCAGAATCTCAAAACGAGTCTGCGACCTGTGAACTTGAAATACTTTATCTCCAAATACTTTTTTTATTTCCTGTTGTTTTTCATCTAACACACGCCACCCAAGTTTATCAACATCTATGACACCAGCTCCCCATTTCTCAAAGAAACCTGCAACGGTTGACTTCCCACTTCCAATTCCTCCTGTTACTCCAATTATCATTATGGCACTCTTAAATGCTAAATCCTAATTTCTAAATTCTAAACAAATCCAAAATTCAAATGCTCAAAATTCAAAACCATTAGCACACAGATACTCACAGATTAAGAGAGATTTGTACAGATATAATTTCTTTTCAAATCTGTGTCTATCTTTATTATCTGTGTAAATCTGTGTGCTGTTTTGAACATTTGATATTATTTAGGATTTAGAGTTTCGTGCTTAGAGTTTCTCATATTCAATTTAGCATTCAGCATTCATAATTTATAATTTTCTCAATGGGCTTCGTCCCAATTCTTTCCAACTCCTATATCTACCACAACTGGAACTTTAAGTTCAATTCCTTGCTCCATTTCCTGCCGCACTAATTCTTGAACTTCATCAATTTCTTCCTCAGGAATTTCTAAAACAAGTTCATCGTGTACTTGCATTATCATTCTTGATTTAAGTCCTTTAAGTCTTTTGTGAATCTTTATCATTGCGATTTTTATCATATCAGCAGCACTTCCCTGAATTGGAGCATTTATGGCAGCTCGTTCTTCAAATTCTCTCACATGAGCATTATCTGAATTTATTCCCGAAAGCCATCTTTTTCTCCCAAGCAAAGTCTCTACATATCCATTTTCTCTTGCAAAAGTAAGTAATCTATCTACCCAATTTTTAACTCCGGGGTAGGTTAGGAAATAAGATGCTATAAAAGTAGATGCTTCCTCCACTCCAATTTTAAGTCTCTGTGACAATCCGTAAGGACCCATTCCATATACGATTCCGAAATTTACTACTTTTGCTTTCTTCCGCTCATCAGAGGTTACCTGTGATTCAGGGATACCGAAAATCAAAGATGCCGTCTCGGTATGTATATCTTTGTTTTGCTTAAAAGCTTCTATAAGTGCATTATCTTCTGAAATGGATGCGAGTATGCGAAGTTCTATTTGAGAGTAATCGGCACTGAGAATAAACCAGCCTGGAGGAGCAATAAATCCTTTCCGTATCTCTCGTCGAGGTATATTCTGAAGGTTCGGATTGGTAGAGGAAAGTCTTCCTGTTGCAGTAACAGTTTGTTGCCAGGTAGTATGCACTCTGTCTGCAGAATCTGCCGAAGTAGGAATAGCATCAAGATAAGTTGATTTTAGTTTAAATAATTCACGATATTCAAGGAGTTTTTTGGGAATTTCATAATTCTTTGCAAGTTCAGTAAGAACCTCTTGGTCAGTAGAATAACCTTTCTTCCTGTGTTTTGATTTTGGATAACCAAGTTTCTCAAATAATATATGACTGATTTGAGAAGGAGACCGAAGGTTAAATTCTTCTCCAGCATCTTTATAAACTTCTTCCTCAAGTTCTTTTAATCTCACTCCAATCACAGATGATTCTTGACTGAAATAATCTCGCTCTATGAGGACACCCACTTCTTCCATATCTGCAAGAACTTGTGCAAGAGGCATTTCAACTTCAGAAAAGAGTCTGTAGAGCTTCTCTTTTTCAAGTTCTTCTTTTAGAACTTTGTGAAGTTTGTGAGAAATGCTTGCTCTTTCACCCAACCAGTTTATCAATTCTTGCTCAGAGAATCCTCCTTTCTTGAAATTTAAAGTTGAAAGTGCTTCTCCAAGCCAGAGAGTTGCAAGTTGGTCAAGTGAATAATCTTTTATTTCGGGCTTTAATAAATAAGAAGCTAAGCCAATATCAAAAACTCCTTGAACTGAATCAAATTTCTTGAAAAGAGTCTTGGAATAAGGAGTGATTTTCTTGATTTCTGGAGTTTTCATAATTTTTGCAAGTTCTTTGATATACTCTTTTTCTTTGAACACGAGCGCCTCTTTTCCATCAGGAGCAATGGAAAAATATGAATCCTGGAGCGTATCCCGATGAATCGGGATACTGCGTGGAAAGAAAATCACGCTTACTTCTTTTTTTATTGAGTTTAGAAAATCATCCAGATTTTTCCCAATCTTATATTCCTTGGACTCAATAGGTTTAATTTTTTTAATCATTGAGAAGAATTCAAGCTCTCTAAAAATTGAAATAAGAGCAGATTCATCTTTTTCCCCAATCTGCAGGTCAGTAGTCTTTATTTTAATATCACAATTAGACCGAATAGTTGCAAGTTCCTTTGACATTAGAATTTGCTCTTTATGTTCTTCTATTGATTTTCTCAATTTCTCTTGCTCAATTTTTGATAAATTATTAAATATATCAGCAACTCCTCCAAACTTATTTATCAATTTGGATGCTGTTTTTGGACCTATACCAGGGACACCGGGAATATTATCTATCGTATCTCCCGTGAGTGCAAGAAAGTCTGAAACCCATTTGGATGGAATGCCCAACTTTTCTTGAGCATAAGTGAACTCAAAAGTTCTTGGATTAAGAACTTTGATTTCCTGAGACTCAAGTTGAAGAAAATCCTTATCTTCAGAGAAAATTATTACTTCAAATCCTTCTCGTTTCGCAGTTTCTGCGAGAGTTCCTATAACATCATCTGCTTCCACTCCTTTCATCTCAAGTGTTTGAATACCCATAAGATTAAGAATACGCTTAATTACAGGGATTTGAGGAAAAAGCTCGTGAGGGAGTTTTGGTCTTGTAGCTTTATATTCTTTAAATTGCTGGTGCCTGAAAGTAGGTCCTTCTGCATCAAAGCTTACAAGCAAATACTCCGGCTTCTTCTCATTTAAAAGTTTAAAGAGTGAATTTACAAAGCCGAATACAGCAGATGTGTTCTCTCCTCGTGCATTTCTGAGAGGATTTCGGATAAAAGCAAAAAAACCACGACAGGCAAGTGAACTGCCATCTATAAGCCAAAGTGTCTTTCTTGTCATTTCCTGAATTTAGCAGATTTAAATTGATTATCAAATCCTTTTTTGCCACAATTAAATAAAAGGTCAGCAATAGAAAGGTTTGAGATAAATTCACCCCAAAATTGAGGGTAAGCATAAGGTTCAAAAGAAAAATACTTCACATTAATCCCTTGAACCCTAAATTTTTCATCATCTATGTATTTTCTTCCTCCTGCACCAGAAAGATAAGTATCTGCGCCAAGAGATTTACATATTTCAATTAGCAAGGAACAAGCACTCTTATTCCCTACCCTAAGTTCTGAGCTGCAAACTATTTTCGTATCAATCTCAAACCACTTTTTTATTTCTTTTATCAACATTAGATTCAAATCCGAGAGCTTTGACCATTTCTTTTCATAAATATCAGCAAAAAAATCTATATAATCGCTGAAGTATGGAGCTTTCTTGTAAAAATGGGCAAGCGATAAGAGATGTTTCTTTCCCCACCGATGAGTATTATCAATTTCTACATCCTGAATCTTTTGTAACCCAACCCCTTTTCGCTTAACAGGAACAGTAAGCCAGAGTTGTCCTCGGGGAGTTTTAATCCGATTGCGATTAACCCAGGACCTGCCTCTTGGGAACTGAACGGAATCAAGAAGCACAAGCACATCAGCGAGTTTTAACTTATGAAAATAACCACTCCAGGGTATATAATTAGGCTGATGACAAGCAACTAACATCTCTTAAGTTTTGCCCCAAATATTCCTGATTTCTTGAGGAAATACACAAGATTTTTATTTAGGGTGCTGTAAGAATCAAGAGTTTATATATTTTCTCTGTTTGTGTGTCAGCATTCCACATATATGAACCATCCCATGTGAGTCCGGCTGGTGAATTTCCAGGAGTGGGGAAACTTTGTTCAGAGAGCCCGGAAGAAGTGCTAACTTTGTAAATCCTTCCTGTTGCGAAGTCGCATATCCAGAGATACTTGCCATCCCATGTGAGGCCGGTTGGACTACTACCTGGTGAAGAGAATGACCTTATTATACTTCCAACTGTCGGGTTTATCTCGAAAATTCTTGCATCATTTGCTCCGGAATGCCAAAGACTTGTGCTATTCTTCCATGCAAGTCCCATAGGACAACTATCGGGCGAGGGAAATGAATCAATTACTCCTCCTGAAGATGCGTTAACCTTATATATAGTGTATGTACTGCAACCATTTACCCAAAGATGTGTTCCATCCCAGGCGAGACCTGTTGGTGCTCCTCCGGGAGATGGGAAGCAATTTACAACCGAGGCTGAGGAGGTATCAATACTATAGATTTTTTGTTCTATGCTATCACTAACCCAGAGATGTTCTCCGTCCCACGTAAGCCCGGTTGGTTCTGTTGCTGGAGCAGCCAAAACAGCTACGACAACCATTGTATCCTCAGTAGTAAATGTCCATATAGGTCCTGTAGATGTATCTCCTTCGGCATCCTTAGCAACAACCTTCCAGTAGTAGCGAGTAGCGAATTCTAATATGCCCGGAGTATAACTTGTAGAGGAATGATTAGGAACAGAAATTGATGGAGGAGATAATGTATCAAGATAGATATCATAGGTAACTACATCACCTGAGTCTGGGTCACCACCACTCCATAAGAGAGTTAGGTTAACAATTTGCTGAGTAGCAGAGTCCGATGGGGAAGGGTCTTTAGGAATATAAGGAGATTGATTTGTGCTCGCACGCGTGGTGAACATCCAAACAGGACCTGAAGTAGTATTATCGTGATTGTCCTTTGCAACTACCTTCCAGTAATAAGAAGTCTCGTATGCAAGTGGTCCGGGAGTATAAGTTGAAGAACATATATTACTGGAGACCAACGAGGGTGTAGATACAGTATCAAAGTAGAGGTTATAGAAAACAGAATCACCTGTATCTGGGTCGCTACATGCCCAACTCAGAGCCACATTGATGGATACGCCAGTTGCACTATCTGAAGGCAATGGGGCAGAGGGTATGTTTGGAGAATGAGTTTCAGGGCTTGTAGGCTTCTCTTTGCACCCAAAGAATATACAGAACATCACAACCGGGATTATATGTTTATTCATTCTCTATTTCCTTAATAAGTAAATTTTATTTATATTTCAAGTCGCATAAGGTCTTCGGCGATGGTGATTTTGCCACTAAATTTTGCACGAATGGGGGAGAGAATATCCACTTCATCACATACTGGATAAAGATGTGTAATTATAACCTGCTTTGCTCCTGAATCCCGTGCTATTTCTCCGACAATCTCCGGATAAAGATGTCCAGGAGCTTGTTCTGGAAAAGCACATTCAAGGACAAGTAAATCTGCATCTTGTGCAAATTTAGCTAAAGAAGAAAGAGGCTCTGTGTCCCCGGGATAAACAAGTATCTTGCCTTGATTGTCTTTAATCCTGTAACCGATAGATTCATGAGTATGCTTGGTTTTTGTTACATTGATTTCCCAATTAAGAGTAGAAAATTTATCAGCTACTTCAATTATATGCAGTTTGTAAGCAAGGTTCCGGATTTGAATTCCATAAAGGTCAACTGTTTGTTGATAGAATTCTTGCATTCCTTTAGGACCTATAACAGTTAAATCTTTTTTCCGTAAATCTAATTCATACTTGCTTGCAAAAAGGATTGGAGCAAAGTCAGCTATATGGTCCAGATGAAAATGGGTGTATAAGAGATAATCAATATCTTTATAAGTGAGACCAATATCAAGTAGCTTTCTCAAGGTTCCAGGTCCTGTGTCAATCAATAAAATATCTTTCTTTATTTTTATTAATATACTTGATGGACCTCTTCTTTTGGAAGGGACTCCAGAACCAGTGCCTATAAAAGTTATTTCCATTTTATCAAAAGTATAACATTCTTGGGAAGCTGTCAACAAGAATTTTATCAAAATCAGAGATTGTTGAAATGTGGGTTATAGGACTACTAATTTTCTATAAAAGAGTCTTTCCCCAGTTTCTTTTGCTTTGTATAAAGAAAAAGATAAAGCCCCAAATCCCCAAAGTTAAATGTTTTTATGAATCTATTTCAGGAAGTTAGCATCTAAATATTGGATTTAGAGTAAAGCTTTTTGCTTGACTTATCTGTAGTTTGAGGTATATTTATGAAAAGGAGATAAAATGTTTAATAAACTTTCACAAAAGGCACAAGAAGCAGTCACAATCGCACAAGAGAAGTTATCTGAATTAAATCATACAGAGTTTAAGATTCCACATTTACTTTTTGGTCTGCTTGACCAACCAGAAGGTGTAGTGCCTCAAATACTTGAAAAACTTGGAATAGACCACAATGTTATTAAAAACGAGGTCTCAGATAAACTTAACCAGCTTCCAAAAACTTATGGAACTTCCCTGATGCAAGCTTATATTACTCCAAAGGTGAAAAGAGTTTTTGACATTGCTTCCGGGGAGGCAAGGAGACTTCATGATGAATATATTGGATGCGAGCACCTTTTTATTGGGATAGTTGAGGTAGGAGACCAAAGCCTGAAGAAAGCTGGAGTCACAAAAGAGAAAGTCTATCAAGCACTTGAGTCAGTGCGAGGCACTTCAAGGCTGGATGAACCTATGGGAGAGGAAAAATATCGCATATTAGAAAAATATTCAAGAGACCTTACTCAACTTGCACAAGAAGGAAAGCTTGACCCTGTGATAGGAAGAGAGGATGAGATAACACGAGTTATGCAGATTCTCTGCCGTCGGACAAAAAACAATCCTGTTCTTATAGGTGAAGCTGGGGTTGGCAAAACCGCAGTTGTTGAAGGACTTGCACAAAAAATAGCCGCAAATGATGTCCCTGAAATGCTTAAAGATAAGCGTATGATGGAGCTTAATGTTGGGAGTCTTGTTGCTGGCTCAAAGTTCCGTGGAGATTTTGAGCAACGGATGAAAGGCGTGATGGAAGAGATTCGCAAAGCAAAGGGGAAAATAATCCTCTTTATTGATGAGCTTCATACGATTGTGGGAGCCGGAGCCGCAGAAGGTGCTGTTGATGCAGGAAATATGCTTAAACCGTCTCTTGGAAAAGGCGAATTGCAATGTGTAGGAGCTACTACGCTTGACGAGTATAGAAAGTATATAGAAAAAGACCAGGCTCTTGCAAGAAGATTTCAGCCAGTTTATGTAGAGGAGCCATCTGTGCAGGACACAATTAAGATTCTTGAGGGGCTGAAGCCAAAATATGAAGAACATCATAAGGTAAAAATATCTGATGTGGCTCTACTTGCTTGTGCGGTGCTTTCCCATAAATATATTTCAGATAGGTTTCTTCCAGATAAGGCAATAGATTTACTTGATGAAGCGGCTTCAAAGTTAAGACTTGATATATATCTTGCTCCACCGGAGATAAAAGAGATGGAGCAAAAACTAAAAGAACTCAGCAAAAAAGGACAATCTGCTGTGAAATCACAAAATTACGAGGAAGCTGCACGTCTGCGAGACAAATCAGATAAACTGAGCAAGCGATATACTAAAGCTCGGAAAGGATGGCTCCATAAACGCGGGATAGATGATGTAGTAGATGCAGAAGATATTGCACAAGTTGTGTCAAAATGGACAGGAATTCCTATTACCCGTATGCTTATGCAGGAGAGCGAAAAACTCTTAAAAATAGAGGAGAGTATCCACAATCGCATAGTTAATCAGGAAGAGGCAGTAAGTGCGATAGCTAATGCCATTAGAGTATCAAGAGCAGGGCTTAGAGACGAACAGAGACCAATAGGGTCATTTATATTCTTAGGCCCAACAGGGGTCGGAAAAACAGAATTAGCCAAGGCACTTGCTGAGTTTTTATTTGACTCTGAATCCGCACTGCTCCGAATAGATATGTCAGAATATCAGGAACGACATACGGTTTCAAGGTTGATAGGTGCACCTCCCGGATATGTCGGCTACGAAGAAGGAGGACAACTCACTGAGCCTGTGAGGCGGAGACCTTTTCGGGTGATATTATTTGATGAAATTGAAAAGGCACATCCTGATGTTTATAATATACTATTGCAGATTATGGATGACGGACGGCTCACCGATGCACAGGGCAGAGTAATTAACTTCAAACACACAATAATAATAATGACCTCAAATGTCGGAACACAAGAAGTGCAAAAGAAATGTATCGGATTCAACACTGAGACTCGCCAATCGGATTACAAAAGGATAAAACAACGATTGATGGAGGAAGTTAAGAGACATTTTAGACCTGAGTTCTTGAATCGGGTTGATGAGATAGTTATATTTCATTCATTGAGCAAGGAGCATATATTAGAAATAGTAGACATTGAGCTTCAGAAATTAGTTAGAGCTTTAGCCGACAAGAAAATAGAATTTAAGGTTACAAAAGCCGCAAAGTCTTTACTTGCTACTGAGGGCTACAATGCGGAATACGGAGCAAGACCTTTAAAGCAAGTAATCCGCCGACTCGTGGAAAATCCTCTTTCCATTAAAATCATAAAAGGAGAGGTCAAAGAAGGCGACCACATTATCCTCGGCGTCAAAGCCAAGCAAATTACTTTTGAGAAACGCAATCAGTAGGGGTTCAAAATTTTGAACCCCTACTGTCTATCCAACCAAATACTCCGCCAATAAATTATTACTTTCCGCCAACATCTTACTATCTTCAGTGAACATTTCACTTGACAAAGTCTTTAATCTTCTAATTTTCTAATCTTGTAATCCATTTCTAATTCGTGCAATTCGTGGTTCTTTTTTCCCTATTTTTCCTTGACAATAGACAAAGTATATTATACTGATGTGAGAGTAGCGTGGTGGTTTATCCCCCACATATTCTTGCCGAGGTCACAGACTCTGCGAGATAAATCTCGGCGCTACTGTTTGCAAAAACCATTTTGAATTGTTAGTTGCTAATTTTGCATTTTACATTCACCTAAATGGCGGCGTCGCCAAGAGGTAAGGCAGTGGTCTGCAAAACCATTATTCGCCGGTTCGAGTCCGGCCGCCGCCTCCATAAAACACAAGACAATTCTGTCCCTCGCTTTTACAATCACCTAACTTTAATAAAGGGGAATTACACTGCTTTTTTAATCTCTTCTATTATCTCTGGATGTTCATCCAAGTGTTTTCTTTCAAGTAATACATTTATTTCTGCCTTTTCTTCAATGCTTGTGGCAATGAATGCCCATGCGTTTGCATTGTACTTGGAGAAAATACTTAAAAGCTCCGCCGCAATCCCAGTTCGTTTTTGAAGTCCAATACCCCGAATAACCAGGGTAACAAGCTCTTCTACATAAAGACCTGGAAAAAGCAATCCTTTTGCCTCAACATCTTTTGCAATCTGTGATAAAAAATGAGTTGCTTCCGGTAAATCCTCCTCTGCTACTCCTATAAGTATATCAGCTCGGTCTTTTCCAGGAGCACTAATTGTTATAAACGATTCCATATTTATGTTTTTTGAAGCAAGAGTCTCACAAATCTTAGCTCCTACACCCGGCTTATTTAGCACAGAAGACAACAAAATAAACGGGGATGCTCTTTCTATTTTTATTTCTGCCATCCTATCCTCCTTCTAAAAACTTAAGTTTTTCTTGGTATCGGCGATTTAGTACCTCTCTGATTATTTTATTCTCTGGATTCTCTAATCTCGGGTCATCTTCTATAATCTTAAATGCAAGACTCCTCGCCCGCGAGAGAACCCGTGTATCCATAAGATTGGCAAGCTTGAGCTCTGGAAGCCCATGTTGCCGAGTTCCGAAAAACTCTCCAATTCCTCTTAATTCCAAATCCTTTTCTGCAAGCTTAAACCCATCTTCCTCTTTCTCAATAGCTTTGAGTCTCTCCTTCGCTATTTCTCCCAGATTTTCAGGAGATACAAAAATACAATAAGATTTAGTTTTCCCTCTCCTGAGTCTACCTCTGAGTTGATGAAGCTGAGCAAGCCCAAATCGTTCTGCGTGCTCTATTATCATACAGCTTGCATTCGGGATGTCAAGTCCTACTTCTATCACAGTGGTTGCTACGAGGATATTTAACTTTCCGGAGCTAAATTCTTCCATCACTCTGGCTTTTTCTTTTCTCTTTAATCTTCCGTGCAAAAGTCCAACCTCATAATCTTTAAAAACTCCTTTACGCAATCTTTCATATTCTTCTCGAGCCGCCTTGAGGTCAAGTTTCTCAGACCCCTCAATAACAGGATAAACGATATAACACTGTCTCCCTTCTTTGAGTTCTGACCTCACAAATTCCCAAACTTCCTGAATTTTATTTTCATACACCCACCGAGTGTGAATTTCTCCCACATTAGGTGGCATCTCATCAATCACAGATATATCAAGGTCTCCATAAATTGTAAGTGCCAGAGACCTTGGTATTGGGGTAGCAGTCAAGACAAGAATATCTGGCGACTTTGCTTTCTGGGCAATGCTTATTCTCTGCATAACACCAAACTTATGTTGCTCGTCAATTACAATAAAACCCAGTTTTTTAAACTTAATCCCAGACTCAATTAAAGCGTGAGTGCCGACAACTATTTGAACCTCTCCATTATTTATCTCCTCTTTGATTCTTCGCTTATCTTGGGCTGATAAGCTTCCAATTAGAAGCCCTAAATTTACCCCAATTTTGGGTAGGTAATGAGATAATCTTAAATAATGCTGTTCTGCAAGAACCTCTGTTGGAACCATAAGAGCCGATTGATATCCTGACTCAACTGCTTTTAGCATTGATAGAATTGCAATAACTGTCTTGCCTGACCCCACATCTCCTTGAAGTAACCTGTTCATCTTACACTTACTTTCCATATCTTCATATATTTCCCATATTACTCTTCGTTGAGCTTCTGTAAGCTTAAATTCAGGAGTTTCAGTAGTTAATAAATCAAAAAACTGTCTTGCCAACTCACTCCCTTTCTTAAACTTAATCCCCTTTTTTCTAATGCTCTTTTTCCGTAGAGCAAGCAGAACTTGGAGCCAAAATAGCTCCTCAAACTCTAACCTCTGATGTGCAAGCTCTGCAAGCTCAAGCTTTTGTGGGAAATGAAGATAGTGAATAGCTTTTTCTCTTGGCAAAAGCTTCTCCTCTTTGAGTATATAAGATGGCAAAGTCTCTGGAATCTCTATATCATTGGCAAATGTTGTCCGCACAACTTTTCTTATATATTTATGAGTCAACCATTGCGAAAGAGGGTAAATTGGCAAAAACTTCTCCTTAGATGAGGGAGAAAATGTAACTGATGGATTTACTATTTGAAGATTTCTACCCCAAAAGGAAATAACTCCCTCAACTTCAATCAGTTTATTCCACTTAAAATTAGATGTTGCCTTTCTGGAATAATTAAAAAAACTCAAGTCAAGCGTCCCTGTCCCATCTGATAACTTAACAACAAACACAGGACCTTTGCTTGTTCTTTTTGTTCGTGTTTGAATAATTCTTCCTACAACTCGCATCTCCTCGTTAAACTCTGGAACCGTTGAACCCTTGAACCCTGGAACCCTTAAACCCTGGAACCCTTGAACTCTTGGACTTATATCCTTTATAAGACTTTTCCTCGCATATCTTCTTGGAGCAAGAGTCAAAAGGTCTTCAACTGTTTCCACCCCAAGCTTTTTAAACACTTCAGCCACCTTAGGTCCCACTCCCTTCAGATATTGAACATTCGTATCAACTGTACACTTCATTTTAGTATTCATCCCTGCTCATTCGTGGTTGAATTTCTTTTCAGTAAATTTTTGAGTCTCCTGCACGAGCATTTTATAAAGCTTCAAATCCTCCGGAGCCATTTTCCCTAATGTTTTAAGCTCTTCCTCCACTATTTTAGTGTCTCCTCGTTCAATTGGTCCTGTTAATGAATTTTTGATTCCAAATCTTTTGGCATTTCGTAAAGTAGAACTTGCAAGGGAAAGTATTACTTTTTCTGGCTTTTTAATACCACTATCCTCAAGCAATTTACATCCTTTTTCAAGCAAAGTCAAAATATAAGCGGCTCCAAAGTTCAGTGCCGCATGATAAAGTGCTTTATGCTCAAACGGAATTACAATTGGTATCCCACCTATTGATTTTACAAGCCTCTTCCCCACTTCAATATCTCCTTCAATCCCAAAATAAGTCACTCGTGGCAATTTGTCTCCTGCACAAGAGGATATCGGATGCATTGACAAGCTATGTTTTACTCTTAAAATATCTGATGGAACCACCCCTGATGTATGAACAAGAATGATATTGCTTGGTAGGGGCAATTCATGAATTGCCCTTACTACACTTTTAATTTGTGAATCAGGAACCGCAATCAGGATAAAATCTGCTTTACCCAATAAATCTCGTGGATTAGATGACCAATACTTACATCCAGTAATACGCATGCAACGACTTGCATGCTCCTGATTTCTTGATACTATGCCTGTAATTTGATAGTCTGCTTGTTTAAATGCTCCCCCAAGTGCAGTTCCTACTCTACCAGGCCCAATTATCCCAATCCTCATTTTAAAGAATAACCACAGATTTCACAAATTCAAAGACATAGGAGAAAAGGGGAATTTGAAGAAATGGGGAAGAATATTCAAATTTCTCCCTTTCCTACTTTCTCTCTTTCTCCTTGTATTTCTGTGATTTTCTGTGTCATTTTGTGGCTGTTTTTCTCATTTTACATCTTTTCAGGAGCAGAAATTCCCATCAAAGAAAGGGCGATTTTTATTATCTGTCTTACCGCTTTAACAAGCTCAATCCTTGCTTGTGTTAATGGCATATCCTCTGATATAACCCGATGCTTTTCATAAAAATTATGAAAAAGAGTAGCAAGCTCAAGTAAATAAAATGGTATATAATGAGGTGAAAACTCCAGACTTGCATGTTCCACAATCTCTGGGAAATGAATCAACTTTCTTATAATCAAAAGTTCTTCCTGGGTTTTAAGGAGTGAGAATTCATCGTGTCCATCCTTGCCCATTCGTGGTTGCATTTCCTGCTCCCTGGCAAGTCTTAAAATACTTGATATTCGTGCACTCGCATATTGCACATAATAAACTGGATTCTCTTTTGACTCTTGCTTTGCAAGCTCAATATCAAAGTCAAGATGCGATTCGCATTTCCTCATAAGGAAAAAGAAACGAGACACATCTTTTCCTACTTCATCAATAACTTCGTCAAGAGTTATAAATTCACCTTTGCGCTTGGACATCCCAATTTTTTTGCCTTCTTTTATAAGAGTTACCCATTGGACTATAATTACTTTTAACTTATCAACCTGAGCATCACAAGCCGAGAGCCCAGCTTTAAGTTCATCAATATGAGAAATATGGTCTGGCCCAAAAAGGTTAATTAATAAGTCATAACCTCTACTAAACTTATCTAAATGATAAGCTATATCCGGAACAAGATAAGCGAATTCTCCATCACTCTTAATAAGCACTTTATCTTTGCCATCAGGCATCCTTAACCAAAGTGCTCCGTCTTTTTTATAAGCGAGCCCCTTTTTGCTTATAAAATCAATTACTTTTTGCGGACCTCCAGATTTCCTTATATCGCTTTCATAAACCCAATTATCAAATTTTACTCCGAATTTCTCAAGAGAGGCTTTGTGAAGCTTAACAATTGAGTTCACACCATATTCTCTAATATCATCTGTAGGGGCGTTCAATTGAACGCCCCTACATTTTAGCTCACGAGCAATCTCTTTTATATACTCACCCGGGTATCCACCTTCCGGAATCTCAGCTTTCTCACCATCCAGCTCCTTATACCTTGTTTTTATTGATTCCTCTAATAGTTTAATTTGCCTCCCACAATTATCTATATAGTATTCTGAATCTGCTTGATAGCCCGTAAAATTCAATATCCGTACAAGAGAATCACCAATTGCCGCTGCCCTCCCACTTACAACAACCAATGGACCTGTAGGATTTGCACTAACAAATTCAACTAATATTTTTTTACTATTGCCGAGATTTGAACTGCCAAATCTCTCTCCTTCTTTTAATATTTTAGCCAAAGATTTATAGATAAAGTTTTTGTTAAGCCAGAAGTTTATAAATCCAGCTCCTCCAACTTCCACTCGGTCAATAAATTCAAAAGGAAGTTTAATGCGAGAGACAAGCTCCTGTGCTACCTCTCTTGGTGGAGAAGCAGTCTGTTTGGCAAGCGTGAAAGCAATAGAAGTTGAATAATCTCCCAATTGAGAAACTTTAGGTTCTGTCAATTCTACTTCTATGCCAAGAGATTCTTCAATTGCTTTATGAAGTTCCTGCTTAATGTTCATTTGTCTAAAAATATTACATAACTTGTAGATGTCAATTTTTTTGTAAGAAGAAACTCTAAAAACATTGCAATTAAACATAACTTAAAATCGTGTAATCTGTTTAGTTTTATAAGTATCCATTCGTGGTTCAAAAATCTTTATTAAAAAAAACTTGACATCTCAAGAAAGTTTAATAAATTAATTCGTAAGATATATTTCATAATTTAGCAATAATATAAGGAGGGAAATATGGTAGATTATTTCATGAAGGGTGGAAATTATATGTGGCCACTTTTTGCTTGTATGATTGTAGGAGCAGCTTATGTAGTTGAGAGGTTCATCAGCTACGCTTTAGCAAGAGTGGACATCAAGAAATTTATGAATGATTTAAAATCTACTCTCAAGAAAGAAGGGGGGATTGATAAAGGAATTGAATACTGCAAGTCTCATCGTTCTCCTGTAGCAAGAATTATGGAAGCAGCTCTTGGAACCTATAAGAAAGTGGGACCTCAAAGAGATGCTGTTGAAGAAGCAATCTCAAATGCTGGGACAACAGAACTTGCTTTTCTGGACCGTGGAATGCCCGTTCTTTCTGCTGTCTCAACCATAGCTCCAATCATTGGATTTCTTGGAACCGTATCAGGAATGATACACGCATTCGATGCAATAGCAATAGCTGGGGAAGTTGAACCTACACTCGTAGCAACTGGAATATCAGAAGCTCTTATTACAACAGCTACCGGGCTTTCAATTGCATTTCCAATGGTAGCTTTCCATGTTTATTTCACAACCCGTAGCAATGGATATACAAGAATGATGGAAACCGCCGCTACCGACTTTGTTGCATTCTTGGTAGAAGAAAAACCATGAAACTTCACAAAAGGACTAACAAGACAGCAGAAATTCCAACCGCCTCAATGGCGGATATTGCCTTCCTTTTAATAATCTTCTTTATGCTTACAACTGTATTTGCCACTGAAAAAGGACTCCAAATAGTCTTGCCAGAAAAAGGAGAAGAGGTCAAGATTAAGAAGACTAACATTGAAAATGTGTTTGTAAATGCAGATGGGCAGGTAAAAATTGGAGAAGATGAGGTGCCTCTCCCGGATATACGCGAAAAAGCAGAGCAACTCCTTGCCGCGAATGACTCCCTTGTATTCTCTTTAACTGTGGACCGTAGATGCAAATATGCGAAGATGATAAAGGTATTTGATGAACTCCGCCTTGCTAATGCAGTGCGTATTGCTTTTGCACCTCCAAAAGGAGAAAAAAAGTGAGAATTGAAAGAGTTGAAAAAAAGGGACCTGAGATACCAATGTGTTCAATGGCAGACATTGCATTTCTGCTTATTATTTTCTTTATGGTAACAACCGTCTTTATGGTAGAGCGTGGGATTCATGTAACTTTACCCTCCGCAGTTTCAACAAAAAAGTTGCCAAAGAAAAATATTACTCATATCTGGATTTCTTCGGAAGGAGCAATATCAATAGATGATAATATAGTAAAGTCTGATTATCTTAGCTCAATAATGACAAGGAAAGTTGCTACAAATCCAGATATAATTGTTTCTCTCATTATGGATAAAGAAGGCAAGTATGGAATTCTTTCTGATGTTTTTGACCAGCTTAAGGAATCCAAATCCTTAAGAGTCTCACTTGCTACCCTAAAAGAAAGAGGAGCATAATAAAAATACAAAATTAAATTGCTATGAGTAATGGAACTAGCGAGATAAAAGGCGAAGTAATAGATAAGTTTGCAAAAAGACCTTTGCCATTTGCTAAAGTTAATATAAAAGAAACAGATATAGAAGCTACTTGCAATGAAAATGGAAAATATGTAATCTCCGAAATCCCAATAGGGAGTTATAAAGTTGAGGCAAGTACAGCTGGGCATATTGAGAAAACTGAGGATGTTTCTATATCAGAGAATACAGAGACCGTTATTGATTTTTCGCTTATTCCTGTTGGATTTTATGATTTAAAAGAAAGGGTGCCCTTTCATACTAAAATCTCTTATGTTACAGTTCTTATTGCACTTATCATAGCCTGTCTTTTTATTCCTGAGACCAAACTTAAACCTTACGATCGTAAAGTTGATGCAGCCATCCGGACAATAGAACTCCCTCCTCAGTTAAAACAATTAGATGAAGCACCCCCTCCGCCAAAACCTAAGATGCCTGTTGAGGCAGAAAGTGAAGAAGAGGTAGAATCTGCCACAATTGACCGTACTGATTTTACGGGCTTTGAGAAGCAACCTCCACAAACAAAGACAGAAGAAATTTATGAATTCTGGAAAGTAGAGATTAAGCCGAAACTCTTAACAGAATATTTGGTAGAACCCGAGTATCCTGAATTTGCAAAAAAAGCTGAGATTGAGGGACAGGTCCTTCTAAAATTCCTCGTGAACGAAGAAGGAAGAGTAACGGATATTAAAGTTGTGAAATCTTTAAATGAGTTATTGGATGCTGCCGCTATTAAAGCTGTTAGCAAATGGAGATACTCTCCTGCAAGACAAAGAGATAAACCTGTGAAAGTATGGGTTGTTCAACCTGTAAGATTCCAACTTGATAAATAATCAATGAAATTTATGACCACTAATTTCAGAAAAAAACTTGACAATTCTTTATGCTGTAGTATAATATTTTAAGATGACTATGAAAGTCAAAATCCTTAAAAGGAGGTAAAATGATGAGAAATTATAAATTACAAAATGCAGATTGCAGATTATGGGGTCTTATTCTACTATCAACTCTCTACTCTTTACTCTCTACTCCTGTTTTTGGACTGACTACAGGCAAGATAAGGGGAATTGTAACTGATACAAAGACAGGAGAAGCACTTCCGTATGCTAATGTTGTAATGGAAGGCACTGTTTTCGGAGCAGCAACTGACCTTAAAGGAGAATATGTAATTGTCAATGCCCCCGTCGGAAGCCACACAATGATAGCAAGTATGCTCGGTTATGCAAATATGAAAGTTCAGGACGTAAGAGTAAGTGTAAATATGACAACCACTGTCAATTTCAAACTTGAACCGACTGCAATAAGGGGAAAGGAAGTAGTAGTAAAGGCAAAACGACCTATAATTCAACGTGATGTAACTGCATCATCAAAAAGGATGAGTGGCAAACAGATTACTCAAATGCCTGTCTCGGATTATGAAGACGTAATTGCCTTGCAATCAGGCGCAATAGAAACCGGTGGCTCAAGGTCAGGAGGATTGCATATAAGAGGCGGCAGAAGTGACGAAGTAGTATATATTGTTGATGGAATAAACACCACTGACCCTGTATCTGGGAAATCCGGTGCGATTCTTGACAATAATGCTATTCAGGAAATGCTTGTGATTTCTGGTGGCTTTGATGCTGAATATGGAAATGCTATGTCAGGTATTGTGAATGTTGTTACTCGCGAAGGTAAATCTAAATATGAAGGAAGACTCAAATATACTACTGACCAGGCTTTCCCTAAGAGCGATTCTCTACATAATACCCAGAAATTATTTGAACAGGGATATAATTTCGGTCTTAATAACCTTGCACTTACACTTGGTGGCCCGCTCCCCTGGATTAAAAAGGCAACCTTCTTCTCGTCAGGCGGATATAAGAGTTATGATGCTTATCTTCCGGGGAGTGATTCCAGAGAAACCAAAGGGACATTAAAACTTGGTTGGAGACTCAGCAATGACTTCAAAGCCACTCTCTCAAGTAATTATGCTTATAAGGATTATCACTCGTATTGGCATAGCTTTTCAAAGGGAGCGTGGGCAGATGATACACCCAGATACGAACGTTGGAACTCTCAGGTTAATTTAAAACTTAATCATAATATTAATTCTAAAACTTTCTATACTATAAATATTGGAAGGTTTGAGACTGCTCGTAAAATTAGAGGCCAAAACGGCAGAGACTTCAATAATTTTAGTGAAATTGGGAAAAGACTCCCATGGGTAAGTATCGCAAGAGATTCCTTGTGGTATAATCCTGAGACAAAGGAATGGAAAGAGGGATGGTCCGAACAACGTGCATGGAACTGGTATTACGAGAATGTGAAACAATTTGGAGAATGGCGGCCGGGGATAGGTTGGAAATGGCATTCCGATACAGAACCCAAGGATATTGTGGATGCTTTAAATTTTAGAAGATATGAAACTGCTACTTTCTCTCTTGATTCGCTCGCAGGTGATTCTCTTTGGTATAGAATTGATGATACTACTGCTGTTTACTATCACACTTTTGACATTGACAAATATATTGATGATGTTGCAATGTTTATTGCAGATTCTCTTGAAGAACAGGATATTCAACCCTCGGGCAATTTGTATGAGATTAGATATAATAAAGAATCTGAGTTTGGTAGATTTAATTATTATTTCTCACCCAAGTGGCATGACCGAACTACTACTCGTTATTCAATAGACTTGAAGCTCACCACTCAACTTAACCGCTACAATGAGGTTAAATTTGGCACAAACACTGAATTCCACAAACTCCACCTTACTGATATAGTTTTTACTAATCGTAATCCTTATATTGACTATTATGATAAAGAACCTCTTACTATCGCTGCTTATGTCTCTGATAAAATTGAGTATGAGGATATGGTCCTTAAACTCGGCCTACGCGCTGACTACTTTGACCCAAAGTCTGATTTTTATATCCATCTTGATTCGCTTGAAGCTGGTAAAGAGCCCGCTGAACCCAAATTCCAATTCTCTCCAAGAGTCGGCATCTGTTATGCCGTATCCGATAAATCCGCTATGTTCGCTAATTACGGCCACTTCTTCCAACCTTTGAACTTCGCAGATATTTATCAAAACCTTAATGCTGACATTACTGTCGCATGGCCAAAAATTGGCAATCCAGACCTTCCTCCTCAAAAAGAAATTATGTATGAAGGTGGTCTTAAATATGCATTCACCCCTGATATGTCTGCTGAAATTACCGCATACTTTAAAGATGTTAAGACCCTTTTAACTCAACGTCAGATGACTACTATCTTTCATAGAAAACTTGCTACTTACACTATTTATGAATTGCATGATTTTGCTCTCGTTAAAGGTATAGATTTAACTTTTACCAAACGTGCCCGAAGATTCCTCTCAGGCTCCGTTTCTTACTCTTTCCAGTCTGCTAAAGGGACTGGTTCCAGCGCTTCAGAGGCATTCTATTTCTACTACTACTACGGCGGAACAGGCGAACCCCCTCAACGCGAATTCCCATTAGAATACGATATTACTCATACTATTAAAACCAACTTAAATCTTTACTTACCAAAAAAATGGGGTCCCCAACTATCGGGTATGAACCCATTAGCTGACTTAAATACCAATATCCAATTTATGTTTCACACAGGGCCACCTTATACTCCTACTGACCAGAAAGGCACATTTCTTAAAATCGGCTCAAAGAGACTTCCTGCTGTCTCTAATATTGACATTAGAGTGGATAAAGGGTTTGAATTTGGCAGTTTAGATTTCTCCCTGTTCGGCATTGTTCGCAATCTCTTGAACACCAAAAATGTTGTAAGTGTTTACTCTGCCACTGGCCTACCTGATAGAGGTGACTCTCCTCCTAAATGGGATGAATCTCGCTATACTGCTCTTTATGAGTTTAAAAAAGACTACTACAAGGAAAGATATGGATGGAATTCTCCTAAGGATATGTACGATGCTAATGTTGAGGATTGGAGCAGATATTATAATACTCCTTTGAACTATGGTAATCCAAGAATTATTCGGGTCGGAATAGAACTTAAATTTTAAGGGTTAAATGCTGAAAGATAATCACTTAAATAAGGCTAAGGGTAATTCGGAGCTTATGCTCTTCAGATGCCCTAAGGAGGTAAAATGCAAAATGCAAAATGCAGAATGCAAAAGTTTTTAATTGTCTGTTTACTATCTACTGCCTACTGCCTACTGCCTACTTACGCTAATGGCTATTATGCCCCAAAGTCTGCTCGTGTAGATAAAACCAAAACTCCAACTATCACTGGTATCAAGAGTCAAGTTAGTGATAAACCTGCTGATTTCTGGTGGATATGGTGGACAGGTATCGGCAACTTTGCTAATTATACTGTTTCTAATACCCTACAAGGCGGTTATTTCGGTAATCCTCAGGTCTGTGGCGACTATTTTGATGCTACTATGGAACAATGGGTATGTGCCTATCAGGGTGGTAGCAGTGGTTTTAGAGGCCTCACAGGTGAATACCCTGCCGGAAGCAGGCAATTTTATGTCTGGGCTGCTGGAGTATGGATAGGTGCTCTCTACCCTGCAAGAATAGAAGCTGTTGTTGATACTGCTGGCGATACTACCAGTATTGATACTACTTGGGAACATAGAGTTTCTAAAGGTGCCTATTATTCTGATATGGGCGGTATGGCTCTTCCTGAACTTGAAGATGCTGGTGAAGTTGGCGATGTCTCTTACCCGGGACTTGCTTTCTCTACCCAAATAATCCCTTGGAACCATGGATATGAACACGAGGGCGATAATGTCTTTACTCAGCCCGGAATGTCCCCACAGGGATATGATACTCTATGGCCATTTGCTGATACCCTTATTAATTCCCGTAGAGAAGACTCTACTACACATATACACCCCGACTCAGGTGATATATTATCAGGCGAAGATACTTACGCTGTTGCCGGTGACTGGATTCCCGAACAAGATGCCTCTGTAATATGGACCAGAGATGCCGGCCCTTACGATGTCCATCCTCTGGGCATTAGAGTTGAACAACGAACTTATTCTTGGAACTATGATTACAATAATGCTTATATTTATCTCAATTGGAAAATTAGAAATATGAATTCTTTTCCTCTTGACTCCATCTATCTCGGCTATTTTATGGATAACGATATTGGTGCAGGAACAAGTGACCCAAACCAAGGTTCTGAAGATGATTTAATTTTCTTTGACACTTCCTCTGTTGAAGTGCTTCCAGGTGTTTTTAGAGACCTTGACCTCGGATATACTTTTGATTCTGACGGCTATGAAGATAACTGGACAACTCCTGCTGGATTTGTCGGTTGCGTGTTCTGTGAAACCCCAGATGACAAGGGGCTTACCGGCTTCCAATACTGGACCAGAGAAGGTGAATTTGGCTTACTGATTGACGAGGATGCCCAAGACTCACTTAAATATGAGGCACTTGCTCACCGTGAACCCAGATTTATCACTGCCGGCACATCGGATGATATGAGACAACTCTCCTGTAGTGGTCCTTATATTAGATTACTGCCCGGTGAAGAAATAGATTTTACCGTCGCTATTGTAGTTGCTTATACCTTTGATGAACTCAGAGAACGTGCAATAACTGCGTTAAAACAGTTTGAACTGGGATACCTTGGATATGAACCTCCTCCTCCACCAGAACTCTCAGTTGTTCCGGGAGACGATAAAGTTTATATCTCTTGGGATGGAACATTCTCTGAAAGCTATGTTGACAGAATGGCTAAACAATCCACATTTGAAGGTTACAGAGTTTATCGGAGTCAGACCGGTTTATTAGGTGAATGGGATACTTTGGCTACTTATGACTTGAAGTCATCCACCTCTCCTGCTGTGCTTGTTAAATATACTAAAGGAACAAGCAAAGCTGAAATATCTCTCGGTGACTTGGATGCTAATCATTCTTCGTGGCTCTCTACTAAAACCTACAAAATTACTTTTAATTCCGAACATCATTTCGTGCTTTGGGATAGTACCGACAACAAACAAGTCTTCTATAATAACTATGCTCACCTCTATGGTGAAGGTTATAGTGTTATGGATAATATGTATGGAACTGCATATCCTACAGACCCGGGCTATGTTTCCGATGCTTTTATTTATATCCCTGGCTTTTATATTAAAATTAAAAACGGTGAAGTTATCCCTGACCAACCCGCTGTAAATCTTGCTCCTTGCCCCGGTGATGAATTCGTAATCCATAGTTATGGAAAAGAAGAAATTGGCAGAGAACTTGGTATCGAACGCTATTACATAGATGAAGATGTTACTAATGGTATGAAATATTATTATACTGTTACTGCTTTCTCTCGTCCTCTCCCAGAACTCGGTGTCGGATCCCTTGAATCCGGCAAATCAGGCCTCCAATATTGGGCTATCCCTCTCAAACCTCCTGCTGATTACGAAGGTACATCTTATCTAATCGAAAAATCAGGTCTCGGAGATGTCCGACTTGATATAGATATTGTAAATCCGAAAGATGTCACCGGCCATACTTACATCCTTTCTTTCTTCACCCCTGATACGATTGATACTCTCACTCCTGATTACTGGAGATTAACTGACAAGAATAACAATGAAATAATACACGACAGCTGTTCTTACTTTGACCTCCAAACCCTCCCATTGCTCTATGGTCTTGACATTAAGCTCGGCAAGATTCCAAGAGGTCTCGTAGATAGAGAGACTGATATAGATTCGCTTGTTACCGGTTGGGATACTACCGGTCGGGGAGAAGAAGAAGTCTCTGACTGGGAATTTGCTATAGAACCTAATTACGGATACTCAGGTATTTATTATTATGACTATCTTCTTCAAATTTCTGATACAGGAAGTACTGATTTGCTCGGAAAACATGCTCCATTCACTCTTTGGAATACTAATCTCAATACTCCCGGCTTATTCATCTATGCCAAAGGTGATTCCGATTCCTTGTGGTATAATGACCAAATATGGATTTACGCCGACTCACTCCCTTCTCCCAAAGAACTCAAATTAACTGTTAATTTTGATACCACTAACCACATACCCCCTAAAATTGGAGATGTATATAAGATAGAAATCTTGAATCAGGCTACTACTCTTGATACTTTTGAACTCCTGACCACAAAATTTAACGAACCACTAAAAGGATATAATCTTGACTCTCTTAGGGTAGTGCCTAATCCTTATTATATTCGTGCTGATTGGGACCACAGCGACTTCCGACAAAAAGTTTGGTTCCAAGGTCTGCCGTCTAAATGTACAATCCGAATCTTCAATATCGCAGGTTTATTGATAAAGACAATTGAGCACGAAGAACCAGAAATCAGCACTATGAAGGATAGAACTGAAATGTCAGGAGTTGGAGCTCGCGCATGGGACTTATGTTCAGAAGAGGAGAAAGGCAAAACAGGACTTAAAGTAGCAAGTGGTCTATACATTTATCAAGTTATCGCTAAGACCCCTGACGGTAAACCTATTCAAAAAGTAGGCAAATTTGCCATAATTAGATAATTACGATTTACGATTAACGAAACTATAGGAGGAAAAATGAGAAAACATAATTTCTTGTTTGTCTTTTTACTTCTTGCTTCTTACTTTTTACTTCTGGGTGGATGCAAGAAAAACCAAACACCAGAGATACCAAAGGTTCCTGCGGGACTTACAGATACAAATAATGATAACTATGATAACGGATATACCGACACTTCCTACATTTTCTATACTGATACCCGTGATGCTGAGGATGAGGATGTTTCATTTAAATTTGATTGGGGAGATGGAAATGAGTCAGATTGGAGTGAGTATATAACTTCCGGTGAAACTTTTTATATATCTCACAGTTACCCTATGGCAGATACTTACAAGATAAAAACTAAGACAAAGGATATTCATAATAATGAATCGGATTGGTCTGCTGATTACGAAATTATAGTAATATCAAAGTCTGCATCTCCTTTTAATCCTTCTATTATATCTCTCGCAGACTCTATAGCTTTAGAAGACTCTGTTTTTTTTAAGGTATGTGCTACAGATACAAGCTCAACAAACGATAGTCTCAAATATCAATGTCAAAGGGGAAATACATTAGATACTACATGGAGACCTAATGCCTTCATGCCATCAGGTGACACTGCAACAGTTGGGCATGCTTATTTAGATACTTCTGAACTGGGAATACAGGAGGTTAGAGTTAGGGCTAAAGACCAACATGGAAGTGTTTCGGAATGGTCTGCTCCCTGCACAGTTATAGCAATTCTTCCTCTACCTCCAGAGCCCCCATCAAAACCAAAGTTGAAAGAAACATACTCAACATATTACCGGCAAACCCCATTTACATTTAGTACAACTGGTGGTATGGAACTTGAATTCCGATTTATATGGGGTGATGGGAAAACATCTCCACCGATGATAGGCAGTTCGTTCCATGAAATAGAACATTCTTTTGTGAAGATAGGAATATGCTCAGTAAGAGCAACAGTAGAGGATAAATTTGGGCAATCTGATACATCTTTACCGTATGAAATAGATATACAAAGTAATCTTCTTAAGGAATGGGGGTCGGATATACTGGATGCTCCCTTTGGTATAACTATATCAGAGGATACTCTATATGTCGTTGACCATAACAATCATGAAATCAAGAGATTTACTCTGGATGGAACACTCGTAGACGAAATTGGAACTAATGTTCTTGAATCTCCAATGTATGTTGCTACTGATTCAGGCTTCGTGTATGTTACTGATGCACATAATTTTATATGTAAGTTTAGGAAAACAGGAGAACTTGAGGCAAAATGGGGTCAAGGCAAGGGCTCTGGTGATGGAGAATTTGATTTGCCAACAGGAATTGCTGTTGATTCTAATTATGTATATGTTGTTGATTCTCGTAACTTGAGAATACAAAAGTTTGATAAAGTATGGGGTCCGTTATCTTCTAATAAAAATTCCTACAGCCAGTGGAGTATACCCAGTAAATCAAGAGGTATGACTATTACAGGTGATACTTTGTATGTTTCCTGCAACTTTGACAATTCTATTAAGGTATATGGAACTACAGGCAACTCACTTGGTCCAATTGGTAAAGGAGAAGGTGTTAGAGATGGATATCTTGTTGATCCCTGTGATATAGCGGTTTATGGAGATTATGTGTTTGTAGCAGATACTGATAATAACCGTATTCAGAAATTTACAAAAAGTAATAATTTTGTTATTAGATGGGGATGTATGGGCTCATATCCATGCCAATTTAACAAGCCACAAGGTATAGCAATAGATAATGACGGCAACATATACGTAGTTGATACTGTAAATAATCGTATTCAAAAATTTGAGCCTGGAAGTAAGGGAGGTGCATTGTGAAAGTGAAAAGTGTCCAACGGATCCTGCGGACAAAAGTCAAATCTCAAAGATTTTTTGTCTTCTGTCTTCTGTCTTTTGTCTTCTGTCTTCTGTCTTCTCCTGCAAGTGCGAGACTCGGAGGATGTACAGGTGCATTCTTGTCAGCAGGAGGTGGAGCAAGAGCATTGGCATTAGGTGGAGCATATTCAGCATTTGCAGAAGGGATAGATGCAATTTATTGGAATCCCGCTGGAATTACAAAACTTACTCGTAATACAGTGAATTTTACTCATGCTGAGTACTTTGCTGATATGAGTCAAGAGAACATAGGAGTTGTTATGCCGATTATGGATGGAGCAATTGGGATTTCTACTATTGCGTTTCTTTCAGGAAAGATTGAGGAAACTACTCTGAGTAACCAAATGGGAACAGGAAGATATTGGTCGGCGAATAATTTTGCAGTTGGACTTTCTTATGCAAGAAGGATGACAGATAAATTTAGTGCAGGCATCACCGTTAAGGGAATAAGCCAAAATATTGACAAAGTTTCTGCAAATGGGGTAGCTTTTGATGTAGGAGGAACTTATAATACTAAACTCAGAAACCTGAGGTTTGGATTTATAATACAAAACTTTGGCCCTGATATTGCATTTTCAGGAGAAGGACTTGAAACTGAAGTATCCGATACTTCGCTTCCTTGGCAAGATCCAACATCAATGAACAAGAAATCAACGCCCGACCCTTTGCCACTTAATTTCCAGCTCGGAGCCGCATTTGAATTGCTTGCTACACCAATTTATAAAATTGTGTTAATGGGCGATTTGGTTCATCCATCAGACCAGGAACCTACTTATGCCTTCGGAATAGAATTTTCCGCACTAGAGAGATACTTTTTGCGATGTGGATTTACGGAGAGAAACAATCGTGGATTCTCTATTCGTGATGAATTATATGATATAATACCTATGATGTCAAATAAAATACCTATGCTATCAGCTGTTGGAATTGGAATAGTAAATAGTTTTGGAACAGGAGAGGTCACTGTTGACTACACCTATGAGGTTCATCAATATTTGTCGGGAATTCATAGAGTGGCATTGGGATTTGCTTTTTAATCGCAGACTCTGTGAGGTGCAGATTCTGCAAGTGGGCAAAAGAAAAAAGGAGGTGTGCGATGCATAAATGCACGTGGGGATTTGTGCTGCTTTTCGCTGTCCCTCTCTTGGCAAAACCTTTTGTGGTAAGAAAGGTATTGCAAACAGCTCCTAAACCAGGAGTCGTTAGAGATAGAGAGGTAGAGGAAGTAGCAAAGGTTAAAGGATGGGGGTTGCTTACTGCTTCTCCCGGAGATACTATCGGTTCGTCGCAATACGATTGGCAATGGAATGCGGCACCAATTAGACGCATAGTGTATGACCCAATACTTGGAAATACACATGTTACCTGGATGCACCAAGTCGGTGGAGAGCGTCATATGTTCTACAACTTCTATGATGGCACTTGGGCATTTGGCACAGGAATAGGCGGCGGAACCGCTGTCCAGACAACTGTTCGTGACGGATACGGTGCTATAGACTATACGACAGACGGTTGTGCAGTGGTGTCCTTACACGGAGGAGCTACTGAAGCAGATTATAAATCTCGTGTATGTGTAGATTTGATGGCAGGTGGTGGTGGCTTTGATTGTGTCGGCTTGCCTAACCCTCCTCCAGGAGAGATTAAGGTTATATGGCCAAGAGTCGCTGTGGATGGCTCCAATAATATGATTGTTGTTGCCTCAACTGACAGCGTAGTTGGTCAACACGATTCGCTCCCTACTCCACGAAACTGGTCTCGTTCAACAGATGGTGCAGGAGCTACCTGGTCCAATTGGGTACCCTTTGACACAGCTACCGGGCTTGCATATAACATCTTTGCGAGCAAATCTTCCAATAAATTCTGCATGGTTTGGGGAAAAGACTCTTTAGAAAATGGATCATACAGTGGCCACATTGTATATAAGGAATCTAATAATGCCGGCGCTAACTGGGGAAATCTGGTAGATATTAATACTTTGATCCCTCTTCCCCCGGCAGGAAGAACCTACACTCCATTACAATTGAGAAACTCTGTCGGCAACTGTTATGGAATATATGATTCACAGGACAATATCCATCTCGTCACTGATGCCTCTTTGGGAACTGACAAACCGGGACGTTATTATCCTTTTATGGCTTGTGTCCTATGGCATTATTCTTCTGCAACCAGTACGATGAACCCCATTGCTATACATTCTTTCCCTTATAACCAAGCAGTAGAAAAACCTTACCCTTACTACGGACAGTGGATGGCTAAACCTGTTATTGCCGAAGACCCTACTACAAAATACCTTTATGTTGGATGGATTGAATTCCCACATGACTCTGCAGACACCAACGGGTATGGAATGGGTGAAATTTATTGCTCATATTCACTTGACGGAGGTGCTACCTGGGCACCAAAGCTTAACTTAACTATGACTCCAGAAAACTGCGAAGTATTCTTGTCTATGGCTCCAATTGTAGATGAAACTCTGCGAATCTTCTATATGTTCGACAAAAACAACCACTCTAACATTACAGCAGACCCACCCGGATTAGACCCTGATACTTGTCTTTTCCAGTATTTTGAAGCTCCAATTGGGACAGGAAATGTAGAAGTTGTTCAACTAATTGATGTCCCTGATACTCTTGAGTCACCATACACTCCTAAAGCAGTTTACAAAAACAAGGGAACTGCCGCAGTATCTTTCCAGGCAAGATATGAGCTCACTCTCCCAGGCATAGCGACCACACAAGAAGGGTTCGATACTCTTTTTGCTCCTTCTATTTTCTATTACGATATCATAAATGTGGTAGGGCTTGCCGCAGGAGCTACGGATACAGTTGAATTTAAAACATGGCAACCCGATTCAGGCTTCTCGGAAGGAGGACTCCCATGCTATTGTGCTGCTTATGCTACTCTTCTTATTGATACTGATTTGTCAGATAATCTAAAGGGCGATTCTTCTTTTGTAGGAATTGAGGAACACGATTCACGATTTGCGATTCACGATTTGCGATTAGAGAGTTATCCGAATCCTGTCAGAGGAAATGCTTCTATCAAATATACTGTTCCAACCACTGCTAAGCTCAATATCAAGGTCTATGATATTACAGGAAAGCTTGTTACTACACTCGTTGACCGTTCTCATAAACCCGGTACTTATACTATAAACTGGAACGGAATGGACTACAGAGGTAGAGAAGTTCCCGGAGGTATTTACTTCTATCGTCTGACATCAGATAAATTCAAGGAATCCACTACCAGGAAAATTGTTATCTTGAGATAGAACAGATTGAATTGTATCCCGCACATAAGTTTTATGTGCGGGATTTTTTATCCTTATCTCTATTTACGATTCACGAATATGGTTTTTATTCCAATCTTATCGGCATCAGGAGATAAGTAATTTCTTCTCCTTTCTGTTGTTCTTTAGCAGAATCTTTAGCAGAATCTTGTGAAGAAGTAATAATTGCAGCGGATGTCGGGTCTTTAAATAGAAACCTCACTTCATCAGAATCTACTTTCCCTAATATACTAAGAAGATAGCTCCCATTATAAGCTATCTCAAGTTCTTCTCCTTCATACTTACATAAGACCTCTTCTTTTGCTTCGCCAGTTTCACTTGAGGCTTCTATCAAAAGAGTGTTTGATTTCAATGTGAATTTTATAAGTCTGCTTATCTCCGGTGTAAATACAAGAGCCCTCCGAAGAGTCAGAGCAAGTTCATCTTTTGAGACAAGAAGTGTTTTGTCATTATCTGTTGGGATAACTGCTTCGTATGGGGGAAATTCCCCTTCCATTAATCTTGATACTATTATCATATCTTTGGAAGAGAATCCAACTTTGCTTTCTTCAAAAGTTATCTCTACTCCACTTGAGAGCCGTGATATTTCTCGCCATACCTTGCTCGCCACAAGGAGAGATGCTATTTTGCCATCTTTCATCGGGGTTTTAAATAAAACTAACTTATGCCCATCTGTTGCTACAAGTCTAAATTCATCTTGCCGCAGGTCAAGCAACCCACCTCCGAGAATACCAGTTGTCTCGCCTGTAGAAGCGGCGAACATAGTCTTGTCAATTGCTCTTTGAAGAACTTCGCAAGGAATAGTCACCTTTCTTTTTTCATCCACTTCAGACAATTTCGGGAAATCTTCTTTCCCCATTCCAGACATAGTGAATTTCCCCTTTCCGCACTTAATTGTGGCAAGTAGATTATCTACTTTAAACTCAAGAGTAGCAGACGGTAATTCCCTTATAAGATTATATAAATCTTTTCCATTAAGGGCTATTACTCCTTCTTTCAAGATTTCAGCAGTTCCTATCGCAGTCGCAGAGGTCTCAAGGTCTGTAGCACTTGCATAAATTTTGCCACCTTTTGCTTCTAATAGGATATTTGAAAGTGCAGGCATTGTGCTTTTAGTAGGCACAATCGGGTATATTTTAGCTAATAAAGCATCCAAAACTCCTTTATCTATTTTTAATTCCATTTATCACCTCTCATTTTATATTCTGTGTGATAATATATCTCACAATGCCCTTGTCAACATTTTTTTTAAATTTCTATTTGACATTCCTTTATTTCATAATATATTTTGATTAAAGGGGGAAAAATGTATCTTTTTGCAATCATACTTATAGCTCTATTTGCAATATTTGGTATAATCTTTGGAGTACAAAACGCTGCACCTGTTGAAGTACACTTTTTTGCTAATGAATTTACCACACCTCTTGTATTGGTAATGATTATATCCTTTGCAGGAGGAGCAATACTTGCTTTTGTTCTTGCGATTGTGGATGAAATAAAATTGAGAGGAAAAATAGGAAAACAACAAAGAGAAATTGATACTCTCAAAAAGGAACTCGGCACCATCAAAACTATGCCAGAGCAAGAGGAGAAAAATGAAGATTGAAGAACTATTGCTTGCAGAGAATAAAGATGAAGAGGAATCTCTATTAAGGAAAATCATCCGAAAAGAGCCCACAAATGTTGTTGCTTGCATCAGATTGGGTAACATCTTAAGAGAAAAAGGACGCTATACAGAAGCTTTAAAACTTCACAGGGGTTCACTTACAGGAGTCCGAGATACTTCTTTGAAAAAGAAGCTTTATGTAAATATAATAAAGGATTACATAGGAGCAGGAAACGAAGAATCTGCAATTAATTTTGCTGATGAACTGCGAAAAATAGTATCTCCTGATATTGATGAGCTTAAGTTTTTGGGCTCAATTTACGAGGACCTATCTCAATGGAAAGAGGCAATCAATTTAAAACAAAAGTTTCTAAGGTTCACAAGAAGCTCAGATGACCGTGGGCTTGCGATTCTATATGCATTTTGGGGAGATTCATTAGCCAAGGAAGGTAATAAAAAAGAGGCATTTAAAAGATTTAAAGAAGCATTAAAGTTTGATAAATTTTGTCTTCCCGGACTCCTTTTTATGGGAAATTTTTATTATGAGGATGGAAATGCAGATGAGGGTATTAAACTTTGGAAGAGAATTTTAGATGATATTCCTAACTATGCTTTCCTTGCATTTGAGAGATTAGCCGATGCTTATTACACAAGACACGATTTCTCAAAGCTTGAGGCATTTTATACTTCTTTTTTAAATCAGAATCCAGAGGATGCACGAGTTTTAGTAATGCTTTCAGAGATTCACGAGAAAAAGGGTGAAGACAAAGAAGCAATTGAAATCCTTGAGCGTGCAAGAGAAATAGAACCCCGAAATATAATAATTAAAAAGAAACTTTTCAAGCTCTATTATGACAACAAACGGTATGATGATATGTTCAAAGAGGGAGAAAAGATTGCCTCACTTGGTATCTACAGAGGTTTTAAGTGCTACAAGTGCAACACTCAACTTGAAGAGTTTAAATTCAAGTGTCCTCAATGCAACAACTGGCTCTCAATAAGATAACCGACTAAAAGCTTTGGAATTCAAAGTGCAAAAAAATTAACCAGAATAATGAAAGCTTATTCATGGCTACTCTTTGTATTTGTGATTGGAGTTTCAGAGGCAAAAGAGCCGTCGCGTATTACACGAGGGTTTAGATATACAGCACTTGGCTCATCCCTCCTTGCTATTGCGTCTGATGGACTTGTTGAATATTATTATGGTAAATATAAAGATGCAGACATTCCAGAGGAATGCGAGAAATATCGTGGACGCACCCAATTCTGTGAAAATGTGCGAGAGGTGTGTATATGGACTGCTGGGTTGAGTCTTGTGGGGTCTATTGTAGCAGAGAAATTTACAAAACCCCGTGAATCCCACGGCTTTCTTAATAAGTTCCATCTTAAATTATGTAATAAAAAAGCCCCAGGGGTCTTAATATACTATGAAATATAAATTGCTTCTTGGAGTTCTGTTATTTATTGGATGCAATCGCAAGGATTTCCTGAATCCTAATGACCCGATTAACTTTCCTCTAGCACCAATATTAGTTTATCCAACAGGAGATATGCTTGTTTATGATAATCCTCCAAGACTTTATTGGGTCCTATTAGATACTTCTTTTAGTGCAGTTTATGAGGTTCAAGGTACTGAGAATAGTAATTTTGACAATCCTATATTCTCTATGATAATCTCCTCTGACGAAGACACAGTTTGCTCTTATATGCCTAAGGGACTTCTCAAAGAGCATTGTTTTTGGCGAGTAAGAGCAAAAGCAGAAGGTGCCTCTGATAATGCATGGGGGGAGTGGGCTTCTGGCTCATTCTGGGAAAGGTTTCCTCTTATTACTGAATATGTAGATATTCCCGGAGGGGATGAAATTATTATAAGAGACGACTATGCCTATATAATTGATGATAGGACTTTTCATATTCTGGATGTATCTGACCCAGCCGAGCCTGAATTTATTGAATCTTTCACTGATTCAGCTGTTGATTGTTTTTATGATATAGAAAAAGAAGGAAACTATCTTTACTTGACTTGTCGCCCCATCCATTATCATTATCCTTATATTTATTCTCTCCGAATCTATTCAAATCCTTCTTCTCCTCAATTTGTGGGAGCTTGCTCGCTTTATCCTTCTCCTAACTACCTTGCTATCTCATATCCTGCTGTATATATAGAGCAATACTCCAATGTAACTATCGTGGATGTATCTGACTCAGCTAATCCTTTCGTGGCTGATTCAATAGAGGTAGATTATAGTATTCGTGGTCTTGCAGTTAAGGAAAATTATCTTATTTTATTCACCTCCTCACAAATAAAGGTATATGACATAACCGACCCATTTCATCCTTCTATCGCAAACAATTATAGTTATTCCTATATGGATGAATTTTGTATCTCAGGTGATACATTGTTTGTCGCAGATGACTACTACCCATACAATGTTACTATCTTTGATATTTCTGCTCTTCCTGCTATTAAGAAAATGAGTTCATTTTCATCCGACTATTCTTTCGGCGATATGTGTTTTTCAAGTAATTGTCTTGCGGGTCGGGCTGGTAGTTCTACGATATGTATTTTTGAATTAAGTGGGGCAAGGAAGCCTGAGGAGGGAAGACTTTATTGTCCCTATACTCATGGTATATCAGCAAATAAAGGTTATTTGTATTTAATTTCAAGATATGGAGGAATACAAGTTGTCAAATTACACGAGGGAAAATATTAAACCACAGAATATAACAGAAATTCATAGAAATTTATTGTTACCACGAGTCTCTGTTAATTTCTATAAGTCTCTATCCGTTTCTATCTTTTTCTTTGGGCTCTTTTTTCTTGCTGGCTGTGACTTTGGGCTTGACGCTCCTTATGAAGATGCTAACGGAATTTATCTTGACTTGCTTTCAAATACTCAAGTAAATGGTGATATCCTTCTGGTGCAAGGAGATAAAGCTTATGTGATTTACGGTCAGTCTATTACAATATTTGACATCTCAGATAAGTTAAATCCAGAGTTGGAAAATTATTATCCTCCTCTTGATGAATATATAAATAACGCAAAGATAAAAGGTTCATATATTTATGCTGTGTCTGAATATGATTCCAAGTTCATAGTTATAAATATTAGTTCCTCCTCTCCAAAAATTGTTGGTGAACTGGAACTTGAATATGAGGGTAAGGAAGTTGAGATTGATGGCAATTATGCTTATGTTAGAGCAGATAACTATTTGCTAACAATAGATATATCCTCTCCAACTAATCCTGTGCTTGTAAATACAATTCATTTTTCATCCGGCTTATATGATTGCATAGTAGAAAATAAGGTAGGATATTTGTATTATAGGAGCAAATTAACTACTTATGATTTTTCAGACCCTACAAATCCCCTCAAGCGATTTGAAATGGGTTATTGGAGTGGGCATTTTCTTGTAAAGAACAAAGAATATCTATATGTTAAAAACAAAGGTTTTGGTGAAGAAGTAAGCAGGATAGATGTGACGAAGATAGGCAGTTCAAAAGAACTTAAATTCATCAGATGGATTGAGTTTCCTGATGACATAATAGATTTTGACTTTGATGGATATGGAGTTGCAAGTAGCAACTCTACATTATATCTTTTGAATATTGACGACCCTTCTTATCCGTGTGTTGCTGAAAAAGTTTCAGGAGGAGGCAGTTCTCTTACAATAAAAGGAGATTACATATATTATCTCAAGGGGTCATATTTCACAATTCTCAAGGTTCAGAAGATAAAATGATTCTTTTCATTTTAACAGCACTTATTTCAGGAAAGGTTTATGATGCTGATACTCGGGAGCCACTTTCTCTTGTCAACTTATCCGTAATCGGCACTATTTATGGATGTAGCACAGATACTCTTGGAGAATTCTTTCTGAAAATCCCAGAAGGAGAGTACGAACTTAAAGCTACATATGTAGGATATGAAGAAAAGCTCTTATCTGTAAAAGTCTTTCCCGACAAGCCGACTAAACTAACCATTTTCCTTAAAAAGGAAGCAATTCCACTTGAAGAAGTAAAAGTATCAGGTGAGCGAATTTCTGAACCATCGTTTAGAGTGCTAAAAGCGAATGAATTAAAGCTCATCCCATTTGCGGAAATGGACTTTTTCCGAACGCTTCAGAGTTTTCCTGGAGTTACATTTATATCCGACCTCATAGGTTGGCTATATGTGCGAGGAGGAATGCCAGGAGAGAACCTCTATCTTATGGATGGAGGCGAAGTTCTCTGCCCTAACCATTATTTTGGAGTTATTTCTGCATTTAATGTAGACCTCCTTGAAGATGTGAAATTTTCCTGTGGTGGTTTCTCATCTCGTTATGGAGACAGGATGTCTTCAGTTATGGATATTACAACAAGAGATGGGCTTTTTGGAGAGGGGAAAACAAAAGTTGAAGCAGATTTACTGGAAGCAGGAATTGAGTCAGAATTCTCGGTTACTCCAACATGTTCGTATGTTTTTTCTGCAAGAAAGAATTATTTTAAAGCAGTTGCTCCCCTTATTGGAATAGAAGAAGGAATAATTCTGCCTGACTTCCAAAACTTCCAGAACAGATTGTCCTTTTCGCTTGGTAGAAACCACAAAATATCTCTGAGCAGTTTACTTGTGCGAGATGAGGCCTCGGCAGACTTCATTACATTAGATGAGGAAGCAGAAATGAGCTGGAAAAATGTGGGCAATACTTATGTATTTAACTATTGTGCTGATACATCAGACCACTCTATGAGAATAACGGGTTATCATAGTTATCTTGACAGTGATGCGTTAGGTGGCAAAACCGAAGTTAATAGAATTAAGCGAGTCAGAAAGACAGGAATAAGACAGACAGGTGAACTAAAATTTGGGAAGAAGCATCGTGTGGGATTTGGGATTTCTGGTTCGTATGTAGATTATTATGCAGAAAATGACTATCCTATTGAATTCATAGGGATTGACTTATGGGACCAGCATGGCAGGTATTTGTCTCTTTGTGCAGATACTTCTACATCACAATTTGGGGCTTATTTTCTAATGAATGCCGTGCTTACAGAGAAAATCCTTCTCACTCTTGGCTCAAGATGTGACTATATCTCATTAACCCAAGAGAAAACTTTAAGTCCGAGATTTAGACTTTCATATTCTTGGGACCCCAAGACTTCTTTGTTCTTGGCTTGGGGACATTATTACCAGTTTCAAGATTTTGAATTTCTGGAATTTAATCCTAATTTCGTATCGGCTTATGCAAATCATTATATCCTGGGGATGGAAAGAAACTTCGGTGAAGATTGGACAGGAAAACTTGAACTCTATGAAAAAAGAATTAACAACTTGGCATTTATAAATGTGAAAAATGAGATAGCAGATAACTCTGGTTATGGATTTGCAAGAGGTATAGAGATGTTTTTGAGGAAATCATTTGCGAATAACTTTTTTGGATGGATATCTTGTGCTTTTTCAAAATCAAGGAGAACAGGACTTTTTAATAATGCATTAACTGATTTTGATGCAGACCAACCAGTAGCGATAAATATAATAGCAGTTTATACTTTTGGAAAAGACTATACATTAAGCACTACTTACAGTCATACATCAGGAACTCCTTATACACCAGTTGCAGGCTATATCTGGTACTATAACGGGTGGAAACCTGTTCCAGGACCAAGAAACTCTGCTCGCTATCCTTCTTATGACAGATTAGATATAAGATTTGAAAAAGGATTTAATATATTCAATGTTAGTGGGGATTTTTATTTTTCTGTGCTTAATGTTTTTCAACATCGGAATGTGCAGGTTTATTCATACGAAGAAAATCATCGCCAACCTGTTTATATGTTGCCAAGACTTGCCTTTTTTGGTGTCAAATTTAGAATTCTCTGATGCCAGTTCCACCGGCAAACCATATCCCACAAAAACCAGGGGTTTATTTGATGAAGGATAAGAATGGAAAAATTATATATGTTGGTAAAGCAAAGTCTCTTAAAGATAGAATCCGTTCATATTTTACAACTCCATATTCTCCCAAAGAGCGTATTCTTAAATCAAAAATCGAGAGTGTAGATTATATTGTTACGAACTCAGAGATTGAAGCTCTGGTTTTGGAGGCTAATCTGATAAAACTTCATCTGCCTCATTATAATATTCGGCTTAAAGATGACAAAAAATATCCATACATAAAAGTAACCACACAAGAAGCGTTTCCTCGTGTTTTCCCAACAAGGGATTTAAGAAATAGGAGTGCTATTTATTTTGGTCCATACACGAATGCAAGAACTATGAAACGGGCTCTTAAATCAGCGACTAATATATTTCCGATAAGAATTTGCAAGGGCAAATTACCCTCCCGTGTCTGTCTTGCTTATCATATAGGAAAATGCCCTGCTCCTTGTGAAAATAAAATATCTAAAGAAGAGTATGGAGACATTATACAGGAACTTATT
>JAUWHX010000093.1 GCA_030605695.1 bacterium
CGGGGCAGGCAGGCAAGCTCGTTTATTATGTAGCGCGGTATTTGAATACTAAAGGGCAACCAGGTCCCTGGGGTGAGGTAGAAAGTGCCGAAGTAACTGGAATATAAAAAGTCGGGAATCGTGTTCGGGAATCGTGTTGGAGAAAAGCACGACCACGAACCACGACCACGAACCACGAGATTAGAGAATTAGAGATTAGAGATTCAAAAAAAGATGTTTAAGAAGATTCTTGTAGCCAATAGAGGCGAAATTGCCGTCAGGGTTCTCAGGGCGTGTAAGGAAATGGGCATTTCTATTGTAACTGTCTATTCGGAAGCAAAGAAATAAAAAGTAGCTTGACAGACAGGGTTGACGAAGTATTTATATTAAGAAGTGTATTGGCTTATCGGTCTTATCTTTATGGGGGTAGTAGATGCGGGTCCCTTGACTCGCATATCTCGTTATGATATTACTCTTGCGAGAGTTAAATACAGTGGAGGAGACTGGTACAATGACCCATCAACTCTTCCAAATTTAGCAAAGGAAATCAATAAACGCACAACGATTAAAGTAGCTCCAGAGCAAGCAGTAGTTGGTCTCTCAAGTCCAGACCTTTTTGATTATCCATTTATCTTCCTTACAGGGCATAAAGAGATAAAGTTATCGCAAGCTGAAATAGAGAGATTGAGAGAATATCTTATAAAAGGAGGATTCTTGTATGCAGATGACGATTATGGATTGGATAAAAGCTTTAGGCAGGAGATTGAAAAAGTTTTCCCCGGTATAAAATTCGAGGAACTTCCATTTACGCACTCAATATATCATTCATTTTATGATTTCTCGCAGTTGCCCAAAATCCATAAACACGATGGTAAGCATCCTCAAGGTTATGGGATATGGTATCAGGGAAGACTTGTTATTTTTTATACTTACGAGACAAATATATCAGATGGATGGGCAGACCCCTGGGTTCATAAGGACCCACAGGAGAAAAGGGAAGAAGCATTTAAACTTGGGGTAAATATAATAATCTACGCACTTACACAAAATGAATGAGCTCAAAAAGATAATAAAGCAAGCCGTAGAGAATATCCCTTCTGAAGTAGTTAATAACTTGCGACTCGCTTTATTACAGAAATGGAAGGAAAAAGAGGAGACTGTGGTAATCTTCCCAAAACCAGAAATCAAAGAATACCCCGCTATTTACTTCGTTGGATTTTTGGCTAAGGACTGGCATGGGTTAGCCGCTGCTACTATGGGAGTTATCACAGAAAAATGGAACATAGCAACATATTGGGGAATGACTTTCCTTTACAAAAAGGAAAACATTGGAATGGTAATTTTTGGAATTGAAATAGAAAATGAGGATAAACTTGCTGAGATTTCAGCAGAACGAAAGGAAATAAGAGATAAATTATATAAAGCATGTTTTAAGGGCTGGAGAAAGCGTATTTTGCTTACCCATGGAGCAAGAAAAATAGAAATATTTGAGGAAGTAATGGAATTACTTAAACAAGATGGAAAACTTGAATATGAAGTTGCTGAGGAAGTTACAAAGTTTTTTGATTCAAGAGGAGAAGAATATTTAGAGGAACGTAGTTCAAAAGAGTTATCAGAAATCATTCTCACAAATTATGAGTTCATACAAAAGATGAGAAAATCAGGTGGGAAATCGCAAGTAAAAGTGAAACACCTGCGAACAAAAAGAGAGAAGCTTACAGGAATAACAATTGCGTGTTGGGAGCGTGATTTTTCGTTATTACTCGCACTTGATGCTATAAGAGAAGTATCTCCACTTACCATAAAATACAACAAAGAATTCATAACTCCTGATAGCATATCAATTTATAGGATAGAAATTGATGAATATCAGCAGGAAGAGAAAATTGAGAAATCAATAATACGGAAATTAACTACCCGTAAATTTGAGCGTATGGCACTAAAACAAATCCCACGTGGGTTTGAGCAATATTCAAGAGCTATTATCCCGAAATTAATTAAAGAATACAACTCAAGTCTTATCCCACAAGTCTATATTTCTCCAGAATTTATGGCTCCTGAATTTATCCACTTCAAAATAATAGTAGTGAAGAATATCTCTTCGCCTTGGACAAGTAAAGCTATTAGAGAGTTAGACAAGATAAAGGGATTTGCAGTTGTTGGTAGTGAACCATCAAAAGCGTATCAAAACTCAGAGCTTAACATTCTTGATTTAAAAGTAGATACAGGGATTTTCTTGGATACCGAATCTATATATTCCACAATCAGAGAAATTCTTAGAAAAATACTCGGGAAGTTCAGGGATTTTGATGAAGGAATGCGGAAAATGGATGTCGAGAAATTTAGTGAAGTCAAGAGAAGAGTAAAATGGACAAACCGAGACCTTTTAAGAGAGATTTATTATGGGATTGAGGATTTTTGCAGAGTTAATGCATCGGAGGAAGAGATTGTTGAAATCGTAAAATTAGGAGTGAAACTGGCAAAAAGCAAAGTGCCCAATATCAAATGGCTTGATATGGACGGGAAATGCACTTTAATAGGTATATCCAGCAAAAAGAACATTTTATCCCAGGTTTTGAGAATTTTGGTCAGGTATGAAACTGGGGTTAGCAAAATCCAAATTGAGGACATCAATCTTTTGATTCTCAGGATAGAAAAAGAAGAGAAATCGCTCTCCCAAGATGAGACAGACACTATAATCCAGAAAATAACCAAAACCCTTAATCGTTGAATCGCTTATCTACGATTGACGAGTTCATTATGTCCCGAAGAATTCTGCTTTTTACCTTTACTGTTGTAGGAATAACATCCGTTATTACCCAAACTCTTTTTATCAGAGAGCTTGAGCAAATATTTTATGGGAACGAGCTTTGCCTCGGGGTAATATTCTCTGGATGGCTCTTTTTCACAGGTCTCGGAAGCATCATAGCAAGAAGGATTAAAAAGAATATATTTCTCAAGCTACAAACTGCACTTTCTTTAATTCTGCCTGCTGAGTTTTTCTTGGTTCACTCTATAAAACCTGTTCTGAATATAGGACCTGGGGAATTAATATCTCCAATTCCAATGATTTTCATCTCTTTCACTATCTTTGCCCCACTTGCTTTAGTTCTTGGAATGCTATTTGTGCAGGGATGCGAGTGGTGGTCAGGTATCTCAAAAAGCGAGATGCAAGGAGTATCAAAAGTCTATATATTAGACGCCATAGGAGATATGACAGGTGGATTTCTGTTTGCATATCTTCTTATTAGATTGTTTTCGCTTACCACTTTATTTATAGTAGGGATTTTGAATTTAATTCTGGCGTTTGTGCTATCCGGCAGGGACGACCCTTGCGGTCGCCTACCGATTCACGATTCACGATTCACGATTCACAAATTCTGGTTACGAGGCTCTATCCTCATGTTGACTATCTTAAACATTCTTGGACTTGGCTTCTCAGGAAAGCTTGAGAGATTTAGTATGAAATGCGATTATCCAAAGCAAGAGGTGGTGAATTACAAGAGGTCATTGTATGGGAATCTCGCTTTGGTGCGGACGGGTGAACTTTCCCGCCGGGACGGGATTTCCGCTCCGCCCCAATTTTCGCTTTATGAAAACGGTATCTTGAGTTTCACTTATCCTACCCCATTGAGGGCTGAGGAGATGGTTCATTTCCCTGCATTGCAAGTCAAGGAGGTGAAACGAATACTGATACTCGGAGGAGATATAGAACTCCTGAAGGAAGCTCTGAAATACGAAGTTGAGCTGGTTCAATGGGTAAAGCTTGACAAAAAGATACTTGAGGTATGCAAGCCCCAGATTGACTTCGAGCTACTCCAGAACCCAAGAGTGCAAGTAAGCTGGGAAGACGGACGCAGATTCGTAAAGAAATGGGCTGGACGCCAATTTGACCTCGTGATTATAGATGTCGGAGAGCCCTCCACTTCACTCGCCAACAGGTTCTACACCTATGAATTCTTCGATGAACTGAAGCGGATTGTCCATCCAGAAGGGGTCGTATCCCTTCGCATAAGTTCGAACCTGAACTACCTGTCCAATGAGCTAAAGGAGTATAACGGAACTATCTACAAGACTCTTGAAAAAGTTTTCCCTCGAATCGTTCTGGTACCCGGAGATGAGTTGAAGCTCTTTGCATCAGCCGAGTCAGAGTGGCTTTCAGACGACCCGGATATTCTATCCTTGCGACTCCGGGTGCCAACTCGTTATGTAACCGAGCATTATATTCCTTATGAGTTCTATGAGGAGCGGATACATTGGATACACAACACTTTAGACGAATTCACTCCGAGAACATTGAACAGGGATTGGCATCCGATTTCATATTATTACAACACGATGGTTCAGACATCTTATTTCTCGCAGCCGTTCAAGAAGGTTCTTGAGGGCTTCTTGAGGATTCCCGGATGGTTGATGCTCCTCGTCATAATCTTGATATTCATAGGCATCGGGAGTGTCGTTCAAGCTCCTGTCTTAGCAATCGGGGTTCTTGGCGGAAGTGGAATAAGTGCACAGATTTTGCTGATTCTCGCCTTTGAAGTCTTGCAGGGCTATATGTATCACAAAATAGGGATAATCACAGGCGGATTTATGCTCGGAGTCGCCTTCGGAGCAAAATGGACAGGGGTTAGGGGTCAGGGGTTAGGGAACAGGAGTCAGGAGTCAGATGTCAGGAAAATCTGGCATCTCTCATCTAACATCTCTCATCTGGCATCTATTATCGGAGGCACAATTTTGTATCTGGGGATTCTGTCCCTCATCTGTCATCTATCATCTGTCATCTGTCATCTGAAATCGGAATGGCTTTTTTATCTTCTCCCAGTAATTGGTGGACTTCTAACTGGATGTGCGTGGACACTTGCAAACCGCGAGCTAATCCGAAAGGGCGAGACTGCCGGGCGGTCAAGTGGCTTGCTTAATGGAGTTGACCTCTTCGGAAGTTGTGCAGGGAGTTTCTTCATCTCGGTATTCTTCGTCCCCATCTATGGCTTCCACTTTTCCCTACTCTTGCTTGCCTGCTTGAACCTCGTAGCTCTCGGCTTCCTCCTGAAGAAGCACGGCTAAGAAAACACCAACAAAAAAGATTGACAACCCTACAGAAAAGCTGTAGGATTCTACAGAAAAGATGCGTAATTTGTTGAGAGTATGGGCTTTTGTAGGGACACAATTTATTGTGTCCGCACCTGCAATTGCCGATGCACCTGATACCCTATGGACTAAAACTTATGGCGGAACTGACTGTGATTGGGGCAATTCTGTTCAGGAGTGTGTAGGAGGGGGCTTTATAATTGCAGGAACGACATATTCTTTTAGTGCTGACTTTTATAATGTCTATCTTATAAGGACAAATTCAGATGGTGATACACTATGGACTAAAATTCATAGAGCTGCCTATAGTGGGGGCTATTCTGTCCAAGAGTGTGTAGGTGGAGGGTTTATAATCGCAGGACGAACAGGTCCTTTTGGTGATGGCACTGGTGATGATGTCTATCTTATAAGGACGGATGCAGATGGTGATAAACTGTGGACTAAAACTTATGGAGATATGGGACCTCGCAATAATGTGGGCATGTCTGTTCAGGAGTGTGCCCCGACAAAGTCGGGACAGGCATCCGGGGGCTTTATAATTGCAGGAGTGACAGGGTCTTTTGGTGGGGATGTCTGGCTTATAAGGACAGATGCAGATGGTGATACCTTGTGGACTAAAACTTATGGAGGAACTGAGTATGATAGGGGCTATTCTGTTCAGGAATGTGCAAGTGGGGGCTTTATAATTGCAGGAACGACAGAGTCTTTTGGTGCTGGCTATTCTGATGTCTATCTTATAAGAACTAATGCAGATGGTGATACCTTATGGACTAAAACTTATGGCGGAACTGACCGTGATTATGGCAGGTCTGTTCAGGAGTGTGCAAGCGGTGGCTTTATAATCGCAGGAAGGACAGAGTCTTTTGGTGCTGGTTATGATGTCTATCTTATAAGGACAAACGCAGATGGTGCTCCCCTATGGACAAAAACTTATGGAGGAACTCACTATGATTATGGCAATTCTGTCCAAGAGTGTGCAGGAGGGGGCTTTATAATCGCAGGAAGGACAGAGTCTTTTGGTGCCGGCGATTGGGATGTCTATCTTATAAGGACGGATGCAGATGGTGTTCCCCTATGGACAAAAACTTATGGCGGAAGTGATTATGATTGTGGCTATTCTATTCAGGAGTGTGCAAGCGGTGGCTTCATAATTGCAGGAGCGACAAGTTCTTTTGGTGCTGGCGATTTTGATGTCTGGCTTATAAGGATTTCCGATGCAGGAGTGGAGGAGCAAAAAGAGTTAAGAGTTGAGAGTTTAGAGTTAAGAGTTTATCCAAATCCATTTATCGCTGAAACCGTTGTTCGTGGTCGGTTATCGTGTTCGGACCAACACGAGTTACCAACACGAATCACGATTTACGATTTAAGTGGGAGGTTAGTTAATAAAGTTGAGGGCAACACAATTGGGAAGAACCTGAAAGCGGGGATTTATTGGCTAAAAACTGAAAGATGTAAACCCGTAAAGATTGTGAAACTCAGATAAATAACTCGCTGACATAGTCTTTAAAAAAACTTGACAAGTTTTGATTTTAAGTTATATTATAAATAGGAACAGATGTTAAAGAGAGATTTGAAATCATAAAGGAGGAACAATGAAGTATTTTTTGTTTCTTGTGATGCTTGTAAGTTTCGGGAAATGTTATGGCAAATCTGTATTATGGCCTATCTCTGGATGGCAATCTGACCCAAGGCGTGTTAGTAGGTATAGTTCACTGGTATCTCTTTTAGAGTCTAATGGTTATACTCTTGATACTACATATGCTATAAATTCCAAGAATCTATTAAATTACGATGTGATAGTTATTTGTTTGTGGTCAGTGAGTGCCCTTACATCTGAGGAAGTAGATTCTCTTGAGAGTTATCAACAGAGTAAGGATGGTTGTGTTTTATTGACCGCGGATTACAATTTCTGTGCTAACGACTGGAAAAAACCAGAAAATATGGATTTTATGCTCAATGTATTTAATTGCGTCTCCCAAAAGGGAGGGATAATTATAATGAGTGACTATCAATCTTATGCTCCTATACGTCCTGTTACTCAGAGATTTTATATGGATGTAGGGCTTTCTACCATTTCTCCTTCTGATTTATGGTTTGATAGTTTAGATTATTCTTATTGCTTCTTTACCGGTATTGATTCATTATATTTCAGGCAAGCAGGTGAACTATCAGCTACATCACCTGCTAAGGTAATAGGTTGGGCTCCTGATGGTAAACCTACATTAGCTTGTTTTAATTGCGACCATTGTACCGGTGTGAATGAAAAGACTAATTCCACACAAAAGTTGTTAAGAGCTATTCCTAATCCATTTTATCATTCTGTTAAGATTGAAGGAACTTCGGGTAATATTAGAGTATATGATTTATCTGGCAAACTGGCTACGGAAGCAAATAGTGTATGGAATGGCAAAGATTTAAATAGCAATGAAGTTTCACCTGGAGTTTATTTCCTGAAAGCTAAAAATTGCAGGGCATTAAAAGTCATAAAATTAGGTAATTAGAGAATCGCAGAGGATAAATCTGTGCCGGTGCAATATTAGATTCATTCCTGAAGAGATAACCTCTTTTGATATAATCCAAAAATTACTCCAGGTGATTTAACTATTCACTCAAATGACCTCGATGAACCGACAGTGATAGTGCAGGTCTCTGGTGAAGGGACAATGCTTCGGGTGGAAGGTGATAAAGACAATTGTGGATGGAGCACAGAAACCTGGATTTTACAATATTAAATGGGATGCAAAAGATAATTCCGGGAAAAAAGTCTCACCGGGAGTGTACTTTTACGAGCTTGATGCTGGAGATTTCAAAAGTACAAAGAAACTCATTCTTTTGCAAACGAAACATCGTAGAGGGCTACTGCTTTCAGAGAGTCTCTCGCTCGCCCCGCATCTTGCTGGGAAACTTATTCTGGGTGATTCAGCCGCGAAATAATTTATGGGCATCCCGATTCATCGAGATGCCCATAAACGCAGAGATAATAATCTCTTATCCGAAGATTACCACCTCATATACTCTTTTTCCAGAAGAAGCTTATCTAAATGCTGTTCAATTATTTCAGACTTGTGCTTTTTTCGTTCAATCATAACTTCCTTCAGCTTCTCGATTTCCTTCTCCAATTTCTTGAGCTCGAATTTCTTGTCTTTCTCCTTCAAATCAAAGAGCTTATTGAGAATACCCTTCAGTCCCTTTTCAATCTCTTTTTTCTTGTTCTTGGACTCCGTGATTCTGTAATCCTCTGCGAGAGTGTGACTCTTAACCTCTAATCTAAAAATCTTCTCTTTTAATTCGTATCGTTCCGGGTCAATCTCCTTGAGCATTTCAAATTCGTGCTTCTGGTGAAGAGCAGTTCGCAAAATATGCTTATATTCCATTGGTTTCTCGGCTTTCAATTTTTCCAGTCTCTCAGTTTCCATATACTGACTCAAAAACTCAATAGCTTCTTCCATCTTTTCTTCTCTCCACTTTCCCTGCCCCCGTCCTTTCTGTGGTGGATGATGAGGTTGTGCCTCTGCTATCCCATATAGAAAGATAAGACACATCCCTAAAAGTATTTGCTTTTTCATTTTACACCTCCTTTCATTTATATAACCGATTGACTCATCAATTTATTGTATAAAATCTTTGTATATTGAATTATTTTAAAAGCAGGAACTTTTTAGTGAGTAAAAGTTCATCTTCTGCCTTTCCAAAGGATTTTGCGAACAGTCTGCAAAAATATACTCCATCAGAAAAGTTCTTCGTATTCCATATAATCTCGTATTCCCCAACTTTTTTGATTCCTTTATCCAGTGTAGCTACTTCTTGCCCACAAATGTTATATATAGACAGTTCAACCTTTGCCGATTGTGGAATTGTGTAGTGAATATCAATTACTGAACGAGATAAACTTGGATGAATAGAAAGTGAAGATTCCAGATATGGGACATCCTCATTCACTCCCGGCTTGTATGTCAAATAAACTGTATTATCAAATGAAAGACTGTCATTTTCACCAAAGACAGAAGAAAAATAATATAGCCGAATTATATAAGTTCCAACATCCAAACCATAGGTTATAAACTTACAGAGTTCCCCATCATCTACGAGTGTTGGAATCCTATCTGTCAATGGAAAAAACTGTGTGGTATCTTCCACAGGAGCATATTCTATTCTATATCCTTCAAATTCAAAAGGCGAGTCAGGAGTTCTAACAATTGTCGCACTTCCCCAAATAGAAAGAGTATCATCAATATATGCAGGAGACGGAGGATATAAACCTGTTACCATTACTGCGGCTGAATCATAAACCAAAATAGGATTGGCGAGGATGGTATTATATATCACTGATAGTGCTCTATCTCGTGCTATTAAATGTCCGAAAATGAAGTTAGTTAAAAGAAGTATCGATACAGAATGTCCCTCCATAAGTGCATCAGTATAAAGAGAAGTGAAGAATGTGATTAAGAAAGATGAGCCTGTTGCTCCAATATGCCCACCAAAACCATCACAGGTGGTTTGCATAAGTGTAGTCTTGTTAGAATCAGCTGAGAGACACTCCCCAAAAATTGAACTCTTAAGAGTAAGGTTAGTTTCTCCATAAAAATACAAATTCCAAGCACGGATAGATGTATTTACGAGTCGCAAGTTTCTTCCTGTAAATGGTGCTATCCAATCATCATAGTGAGAATCATCTACAAGTCCCGATATAGTGTCGGGAATAACAGTTCCCAAGCTGTCATATCTTGCTACTTCAAAGATATTGCCTGCACTTTGCAAATCAGCATCATATATAGTTATATCGGTACTATCCATTGCCATCGTTGCAAGTATAAGTCCATAAAGGGAATCTACTTTGATTGAATAGTTGATTCCTGTGCAGGTACTGTCAGGATAGGTAAATCGCTCAACCCATTCGTCCATACTTGGAGAGCCGTGTAGTTCGCCTGATGACCCTCTTGGGAAACCAAGCCAGATGAGTACAGTATCGGAGTGTGCAATATTGAGTTGTGCTGAATCACTCAGTATAACAAACTCGCCTGCTTTATCAGAATGGCGAATATCAATTGAGCTGTTATTACCCAACATAACGAAAGTAACAAAAGCACCATCCATATCCACGCTATCCATCATAAAAGAACTACTGCCTATAACACCAGCGGAAGTCGGAAAATTAGCAGAATTAAAAGTAGAATTGGTTATCTCCATTGCGGCAGAATCCCAAAGCATAAATCCAAATTGATAGATGAAATCTTGCAGTATAATAAAATCAGTGTTCTCCACAGATACAAACGAATTATGATATGCGTATATATTACCTTTTAAGAAGAAAGAGCAATTCCGAATAATAAGCTGTGCATCATTTATTAAGACGATATTATCACAAATAGTAGTATCGTGTTCAATTATCACAGTTGAATCAATAACTATATCATCTTTTGTAGATTTCAGTGTAGGGGCGGTTCGCGAACCGCCCCTATAAATAAACCCTATCTGCTCAATGATATTTGAAAGCTCATATGTAGGCATTCTATCTGGTGAAAGCTTTTTCTCTGTTTTCGGTGGCTTTAGTCCGTAGGTACGTGGAATAAATCGGTTTATTTCTTGGCGAAGCAAATCCATCTGTCCTGCATTAGCAATCAACGGCAATAAAATTAAAAGTAACATTATTTTTTTCATCTTACCTCCCTTATTACTTCAAAAGTAGCAATTTCTTAGTTTGTGAAAATTTATCACCCACTTTTAATTTCACAAAATACATTCCTGACCCTACATTTTCACCCAAATTATTCTTCCCATCCCAAGTAATACAGTTAATTAGTTGATTAGTTAATTGGTTAATTGGAAAAGATTTGACCAATCGACCTCCTAAATCATAAATCTGGAGTTGTAAGTCTTTTAACTCTGAACTCTGAACTCTTAATTTTAAACTCTATTACTGTCTTATGGGTGAAAGGATTAGGATAGACAACTAATTTGATTCTCTCAGATAGGTTCTTGGTTTCATTAATTGCCTGTTTCTCATATTCATATATTAAAATGGGGTCCCACCCAAGAGTTATAGAGAACCCAATTCCTCCAGATAAAGTATCAGCCCATAAAATATTACTGTAACGGTCTGTAATCATATTTTCTGCACAAATAGAATCAAAGGAAATATCAAAAGAAAGCAAGATAAAATCTGTTTCAGCCCAAGCAATGTAAAAGGTATCGCCTTCAATATCTTGATATGCAAAACAAAATCGCATATTATCTCCTCGAGTCTCTGTAATTTCCCCTAAATGCACGGATGGAGAATCTATAAGTGTGGCAAGATTTTTATAAACCCAGTAAGCAACTCTCGGTTTATTTAATTCAGAGTCCGGTTCAGAGCAACATGCACCATCTCCGATAAGTCCACAACAATTGAAAAAAGAAGTGGAGTCATCACTGAAGTTTCGCCACTCCACCAAATTATTCCAAAAAAGTTTATCCAATCCATTAGCGAGATTCCAACAATATCTACGCACAAGAGAACTCGCTTGTTCTTCTTGAGTTTGATATGGACAATCAGCAGGTTGATAACAGTAAGTTGCATGTTCACAAGACCATATCTGAGTATTTACATAATCTAAGTCATCTAAATGCTCACGATACATAGGAATAGCATCCATATGCCAATTAAAAGCTTTACCCCAGTGGTGAACATCAATAGCACCAATAGGAACACCCATAACAGATAGTGTATCTAATGCATCCATAATAAATGAGTCAGGGGAGAAGCCTCGAGTGGGAGCGATAAGTACGATTTTAGCTTCTGGGTCGGCAGACCTGGCTGCTGAATCCACAGTTGCTACCAATAGGCAATATTCAGAAACAGTCCGTCCACTCTCATTCCAGAGAAAAACTTCATTGCCACATTGCCACCATTTCACATTAACAAAGGTATCAGCGTCAAGATACCCATCACCATCGTACCGTTCAACTGATGCAGAGACAAATTCTGCATATTCAGGCAAATAATCTACCGGATTTCGTGCACTATCTCCACCCTCGTGGAAAACCCCTAACCAATTTACAGGTTCCATACATCCAAATGGAGCAGAAATCACAGAATCTCCACCTTGGGAAGCAGACCAATCGTATCCACCACCGATTACCGGTTCAATTAAATCCCAGATAAGTTGTGTATTGGACCGCGTCCAGTGAGCACCTAAATAAGTATAATGAGTATCTGCCCACTGAGTGTATTCATAATAATTATTAAAGCCCATAACATCACAGAATCCCCCTTTTGGTACGAAGCCAGCGAAAATCCCAAAACGGCTTCCCTCATTGGGCAAGTGAGCAGCGGTTAATCCTTTACTAATTACCGTTATCAATACAATGATAAACGCTAATGACCCAAATATATGTTTTTTAAACATCTTTCTTCCCTTCACTACATTAGAGGTGATAGTTTGAAGCACTACCAGGTTTGTAACTTTTTTTCTAAATTCTTAATCTTTTCTCTGAGTTCACCTATTCCATTTTCCAGATTAAGAAAAACTTTATCCGCACCTCCCAAAATTCCTGCCTCTTTATGCAAATTGTAAATGTCATCTTCAATAACTTCTATCTTGCTCTCCATTCCATTATCCCATTCTAAATATGGCTTAGGCCTTTGAGAGAAGAAATACCCTGCTATTACAAGAATTATCACTACTCCCACACCAACAAATGTTGGAGCGAAGCGGAAACCCCTGCCATAGCGGGGCAGGACGAAACTTTTGAAAATCTCAACAGATAAAGCTTTCAGTTGGAATTTCTTTCTCTTTGCTCTTTCTAATACTTCCTTTAAAATAGCAGGAGACGGTTCTTCTTCCGGTAGTTCCTTGTATAAATTCACAGTATCTTCTAATTCTTTAAATTTATGACGACAGACCTCACATCCCTTCAGATGTTTCTCAAACTCCTGAGTTTCTTGAGTCCCAAGTTCCTTATAAAAATATAACAACCCAAATTTTTCAAACTTATTACAACTCACTTTCCCTCCTTTAAAACCCTGCGTAAACTAATAATAGCATTACGCATTCTCGCAAGCACTGTATTAAGCGGACAGTCAAGCATCTTGGAAATCTCCCTGAAATTAAGTCCTGTATGTTCTCTTAGTAGGAATATCTCTTTCTGTTTGGCAGGTAACTCCATCACTGCACTATTCAACAAAGAAAGAAGCTCTCTTTTCTCAATATCTTTTTCAACATTTCTGTAGGAACGAGATTCAAGCGTGCCCTTAACCTGTAAATTCCGTTTATTTCTTCTCAAATAATCAATGCTTTTAGAATTAGCCAATTTGAATAATAAGCCCGAGAATTTATTTTGCTCCTTATACTTTGGCAACAACTTGATAACTCGTATCCACACATCCTGAAAAATATCTTCAGCAACATCTTTACTCCTGACCATTCTTAAAATATAATTAAAAAGAGGTAGTTTATATCGGGATAGAAGAACCTCAAATGCCCCCTCATTACCAGCTTTATAATTCTTGATAAGTTCTGCATCGCTCAACATCCTTTTATTTATAAACGTTTCTACTCCTGATTTATTGTATATCTTTTATATTAAACTGCAAACATTTTTCTTGACTTTCAAGGATAATTGCTTATATTTTATAATGTGATAGATAGAATTCAAATAGAACGAGAGGCAAGAGCTTATGTGGCTCGAGGAGAATGGGAAAAAGCAATCTCTCTTTATCGTGAACTCCTTGATACAAAAGGTAAAGACCCAAATATCTACAATCTTATTGGAGATGTCTATGCAAGAATGGACGATTTAGCTGATGCTCTGCCCGAATATCTCACTGCAATTGACCTTTATGAAAAAGAGGGACTATTTGAAAACGGAATAGCAGTTTGCAAAAAAGTAATAAGACTTAACCCTGAAACTGGAGAAGTTTACTTCAACTTAGCACTCTTTTATGCTGAGATTGGCTTATTAAATGAGGCAAAAGATTCTTTAATGACATATCTCCGACTTTCTCCCGGCAAACGCAGGATAGAAAAGGACCCTCAAAGATACAAAAAACTAATGATGTTATTGGCATCCGATGAACGACTAAAACCAATTATTAAAGAGCTTTATACTAAAATAGGCAAAAAAGAAAATGAATTAGATGGAATATTTGGATTCCTGCCGCCAGAACCTGAAGAAAAACCTCCTGAAGCTGAAATTTCCCATCCAGAAATTAAACTTCAACCTACTGAAAAACCTTCCATCGAAAAACAAAAGTTACACGAAGAACCAAAATCTTTTACTGAATCACAAAAGCCAATTCCTAAATTAGAACCTGTAGTAGCAGAGACTAAACCTACATCTCAATCTAAACCTGAACCATTTCCTCAACCTGTAGCGGTAGATGAAAAAGAAATGGAGATACTTCTACATGCAATAGATGAAATTAGTGCCCATAATAGTTCAGAAGTCAAAAAAGAACATTATGAGCTTGGTATTAAATATAAAAATCTTGGATTTTATGATGCGGCTATCAGGGAATTTCAGCTATCTACAACTTCTAATTCACACAGGCTAAAAGCTCTCAAAGAACTTGGCTATTGTTTTTTAGAGAAAGCTGAACCAAAACTTGCTGCAAACGCTTTTGGAAGAGCAGTTGAAGAAGGAGGCAAAACATCGGAAGATTATATAGCACTTAAATATGGAACTGGAAAAGCCTATGAATTGATGAGAGACAAAGAAAATGCAATTATCTCATTTGAAGAAGTCTGCCTTCAAGATATTAACTATCAAGACGCCAAAAAACGCTTAAATCAATTGAAGAAAGAATAAATGGATAATTCTTTTGTAGATACACTTCTTGAACTCGGAATCCTAACCAAACAACAACTTGAAACCGCTATAACCTATCAATGGGAAAATGGTGGCAAATTAGAAGAAAGTTTAATAAAACTTGACTATTTCAATGAAGATACTCTTCTTTTTCTTTTAGAACGTAAATTTGGCTATTACCCTCTTAAGTTAAGTGAAGTAAGAATGGCCCCAGAAGCAACAAAACTTATTCCCTCTTGGCTTGTAAGACGTTTTCTTATCGTCCCCTTAAGACAATCAAACACAAGTCTTGCTTGTGTAATGATGAACCCTTTGGATAAAGAGGCAATGTCCCAACTCAAAAAAGCAGTTTATTATGACATATTATCTTTCATTGCAAAAAAAAGTGATATTGAACAATTTATCTCTGAAAACTATGGGCAAAAGATACCAGAAGAAGCAATGGCAGTTCAATCTGAAAGACCAAAATCTGAAATACCAGCTCTTCTTGAAAAATATACTTTTCAGAACTTTGTTACAGGAAAATGCAATGACCTTGCTTACTCAGTTGCTTTTTCCACTGCCAGAGGTTATTCTGAAGAAACAAATCCGCTGGTGATATATTCTGATGTCGGAATGGGCAAAACTCATCTTTTGGTTGCTATATGGAATTACATACTTGAACATAGACAACAAAGACAGATTTTTTTCACATCTTCTGAAAAATTTGTAAATGCTCTAAAAGAAGCATTAGAAACACACAAGTTGACCGAGTTTAAAGAACAATATGATAAAATAGATGTCTTGCTCATAGATGATATTGGACTTATAGCAGGAGATGAAGTAGCACAACAACATTTCTTTCATATATTTAATGACCTTCACCAAAATTCTAAACAAATAATAGTTACTTCTGACCGTCCTCCGAAAGAATTTCCAACTCTTTCTGACCGCCTTAAATCAAGATTTGAAGGAGGACTTATAGCAAAAATAGACCCTCCTGACCTTGAAACACGAACTGCTATCCTGAAGTCTAAAGCAAAAGACCTAAATATACTTGATGAGCTTATCTCTTTAATTGCTCGTGAGGTAAGTGGCAATGTAAGAGAACTTGAAGGAGTTTTAAAAGAAGTTATCGCATATAAAAAATATAAAAAAGAAAAGTTGACAAAAGAAACAGTAGAAGATATACTAATTAGAAGGTCAGTTATTAAGCCATACACTAATGGATAAGTCAAAATTAATTGAGTATTTTAGAAAAATGAATAAGTCAAAGTTAATTGAGTATTTGAAAAAGCCTTTAACTGGTGAACAGAAAGCATTAGGATTAGATATAGGAACTCGTCATATAAAGCTTGCCCAGATAAAGAAAATCCCAGGAGGTTATTTGCTTGAAAAATATGGAATAATAGAATTACCCCCAGAAGCAATCGTTGACAGAGAAATCATGGACAGAGAAGTTCTCATTGAAAGTCTGAGAAAAATAATAGAAGATAACGGAGTTGAGGAAAAAAAGGTATCTACTGTTATATCTGGGAAAAATGTTATTATTAAAAAACTTCTTGCTAAATCCCCCAAAAAACGAGAAGAGAAAAAAGTGTTTGAATCTCTTGCAAAAGAAAATATCCCATTTGACCTTAAAGAAGTTGTAATAGACTTCAAAAAGTTAAGAGAAAAAGACGAGGACATCGAGCTTGTTCTTGTTGGAGCAAAAAATGAAGTCCTTTATCCTTTAATAGATGTTTTGAAAGAAGCATCTCTTTTGCCTTGTAATATTGACATACCACCTTTTATTCTTAAATCCGCTTACCAAAAATATATACCTGAGGAAGGCACTTGCCTTTTAGTAAACATTGGGTTTGAACATGTATTAATAATGGCTGTCCGAGATGGAAATTATCTATTTGATGACGAAATTCCTATGGGAGTCCGCACTTTTATTGAAGAAATTCAAAGAATATGCGGAATCGGAGCTAAGGAAGCAACCGCAGTGCTTCAGGGAGAAGAAGTTCAGGATGTAAAAGAAAAAGATATTGAGCGAGCAAAAAACACTACAATTAAAAGGTTGTTATCCAGAATAGAGAGATTGTTACCAGAAATCTCCGAATGGAAACTTATCATTTTAGGTGGTGGTGGAGCAGGTATTCCAGGAATTCAAGAAACTTTCGCAGAAAAATTTAATACAAGTTGCGAAATCGGAAACCCTTTAAAAGAAATAGAATGTGGAGAAACTCCCCCAGATTACCCACATCAACTTGATATTGCAATCGGATTAGCCATATCAAAACTTGAGAATACAGGAGTCAATCTCTTGCCACTTGAAGAGAGAGTAGAAGAAAAAAACAAAATTCTCCAGGCACTTGACCAAGGGCTCCCTTTTTATAGTTTTATTGGAAGTGTTTTTATCCTCTCACTTATAGTATTTGGGATAACGAAAAAACAGCATAGAATTGAGAAAGAAATTGAGGATATGAAAACTCAACAAGAAGCACTTATACCTAAAGTAAATGAAGCTCGTGAACTAATGGGAAAAGAAAAGGAAGTAAGAACCAAAGTGAAAGTTATACAAGATTTATCTATGCATAAGTATACGAGGGTTAAATTATTGGATGAAATAAATCACCTACTTCCTGAATATACCTGGCTTGTAACTTTAAATGAGGAGTTAGCAGATTCAATTGGAGGTATTGGTATCTTACTTCGTGGAATTACAACTTCAAACTTTGCAGTATCTGAGTTCATGCGTCGCCTTGAAGATTCAAACTATTTTACTGAGGTTGAACTAAGCTATACAAAAAGAGGCGAGATTTCTGAAACTGAAACAACAGAATTTGAAATAAAATCAAGATTCGAAGAATTCAAAAAGTAAGATGGTATTTGTAGCATTTTAAAAGGAGGAGAAATGAAGTATGCCAAATTTTCTGTTTCCTGCATTCTGTTTTCTATATTCTTTATGGGGTGTAATGAGAAACAACCATTAGATGACCCGGACAATGCAATAGTATCAGGGTATGTATACAAACGCGCAACACCAACTGACTCTGTAATTGATACAATCATAAGAGACACCGCGGGTATCCCAATAGAAACATTGTGGACATATATAGACTGGACATTTTCTGACCCTGCCGAAAGTGTCCAAGTTTGGATAGAATCGGATATTACATCTCCACTTCCTTATGCTGGTCCGGATATAGATGGCTATAGCGATTCAACCGGATTTTACAGCATTCCAATATATCTGGGGCATACAGCAGTGAAAGCTTGCGGAGGAGATATAGTCGGATATGAATATACTTACTTTGCGGATGCCAGAGTCTTTGTGTTATATAAGGGTTTCATCTATGACTTCGGTGGTGGCATAACTCTTGGCAGAGGAAGAGAATTTAGATTATTTCCTATATCTATTAGCTGGGTAAGACCACAATAAATGGAGTAACACAATAAAAGGAAATTAAATGACAAGACCTCGCAGAATTTTAGTCTCGTGTTTGATTGTTATTCTTGTTTTCTTGGGCTTTTATAACTTCTTAATTAGACCGAAAATTAATCAAATACGTCTCCTCAACAAAAAACATGAGGATACAGCAAAAGTACTCAACAGTTCCTTTGAATATATAAAGAAGTATACGGATGTAAAGATGGCGTTTGAACATATCTCACATCAATGGAAAATACTTGAAAAATGTCTTCCAGATGAAGAAGAAATGCCCAACCTTCTTCGCTCTATGTCTGATGCAGGAAAGAGAAGTAATGTTAAGTCTATTCTTTTCAGACCACTTGCTAAAATTCCAAAGGATTTTTATCAAGAAAACCCTATCCAGGTAAAGACAACTTCTGGATACCACGAAATTGGAACATTCTTGTCAATGATATCTGAACTGCCAAGACTTGTAAATGTAAGCAACCTTATGCTTGTATCATCAGAAAGTACGGAAAGAACATTAAAAGCAGAATTTATCGCTACGGCATATACAACAAAAAAATGAATACAGCAAAACTTAATTTCTCTTGTCTCTTGTCTCTTGTCTCTTGTCTCCTGTCTATGGAGCAGAAGTAACCAGAATAAAGATTAAAAAAGTAGGTGAGTGTGTAAAAGTAATTGTATCTACTGACGCATCGCAATATAAAGATACAGTGCTTCACAATCCTCAGAGAATAGTAATAGACTTTAAAAAATCATTTTCTCGTTTGCCAAAAGAGATAACTTCTTCATACCTTCCACTCTTAAAAATCAGAACCTCTCAATATACAATAAATCCACCTACCACAAGAGTAGTGCTTGACCTTAAGAACAAAATCACTCATTCAATCTCTCTAATTAAAGGAGGATTAGAAATTAATCTTGGCAAAAAGATTCAGCCATCCCAAAAAGAATTGCCCATAAAACCCAAAGTAGAATCAAAAAAGGAACCAAAAGTAAAACCAACCAAAAAACCAAAAGTCAAATTAACAGAGGAAATCAAAAAAACATCTGAACTACCTTCAGGACCAGAAGCTTTCTTCTATAATCCAAGAGGAAAGCGTGACCCATTTAGACCCTATCTGGGTGCCGATGTAAAGGATACTCTCCTTGATATAGGAACTGCAGCAATTGTTGGAATAATGTGGAGCCCCAAGGAAAAATATGCATTGGCACAGGACTCTCGAAATAGAGCATATATACTTCAGGAAGGAGACCATGTAAGCGGTGGAAAGGTCCTTCATATAAAAAAGAAAGAAGTGATTTTTCTTATGCGTGTTTTTGGAGGAAGAAAAAAAGTGATTTTGAAAGTAACACCAAAAAAGGAGGAAAAGTGAGAAAGTTCTTTATATTTTTAATTGTTTTTACACTAATTGTTCCTTCCATTATGGGAGTTCAGAGAAACCGATTAATTTCTCTATCTTTCGAAAATGCAGATATACACACAGTCCTGCGTACATTTGCAAAACTTGGAGGTGTAAATGTTGTTGCATCTGAAGAAGTAACAGGAAAGGTTACATTACAACTTAAGTCAGTTCCCTGGGAACAAGCTTTCCAGACACTCCTACGAGTTCATGGCCTTACTTCAGTTGAAGAAAAAGGAATAATTGGAGTTATGACGATGGAGGAAAGCGAGAAACAAAAGCGAATTATCCCTCTTGAAACACGAATCTTTAGAATAAAATATGCAAAAGCAAAAAAACTTGAAACTACTATCTCCAGTATGCTTACAGAACGAGGCAAAATAAAAACCAATGAACGTACATCTTCACTAATTATTACAGACATCCCAGACCTCCTTGATGAAATAGAAACTCTTATAGACATAATTGATACTCCAACTGCTCAGGTTATGATTGAGGCAAAAATAGTTGAAATAGATTACAAAGCCGGGCGTGAACTTGGGATTGATTGGTGGGCTGGAGATGAAGAAAACCCCGCAAAAGATACATATTATGGAGGTGGAGTAAAAACCCCTATAGCTGAAAAAGGAAAATTTGTTTTTGGAACACTTCTTGATGGAATTAAAATAGAAGCTAAGCTTTCAATGCTTGAATCCCAAGATAAAGCTAATATACTCTCCCAACCAAAAATTGCAGTTATGGATAATGAAGAAGCAATGGTCCTATCAGGAAAAAAGATTCCAATTATTACTCTTGACCGTGCAGGAAATAAAATTATAAAATTTTATGATGTAGCTTTAAAACTCACTGTTACACCACATATAAACCCAGAAAATCAAGTTATGCTGGAGATTAATCCAGTAATTTCTGACCTTTCCTCTGAAGCTACTGTGGATGGTGGAATTATTATCCTCACAAGCGAAGTGCAAACTATCTTAATGGTAAATGATGGCCAAACTGCTGTAATTGCCGGTGTGATAAAAGAAAAAGAAAGCAAGGTCATCCGCGGAGTTCCGATATTATCAAAAATTCCTCTCATAGGAAGACTTTTTAAGTCAGTCTCTAAATCAAAAGATAAAACAGAACTTATGGTCTTCGTTACCCCGCATATCATCCCTATGGAAAAGAAATAATTGGGGACCCAAATAAGAAACCACAAGATTTTATCTCTCTTGACAAAACTAATTTAATCGTATATATTATTTGAACCTATGAACCTTTAAACTTTTAAACCCTTGAACCTTAAATCTATGCCTCAACCAATTATCACCTTACTTACAGATTTTGGTCTGTCTGATTCTTATGTTGGAGTAATGAAAGGAGTAATGCTCCAGATTAATCCAAACCTAAAATTTGTAGATATTACTCATGAAATTCCACAAGGTGATATAAAACGCACTGCTTTCAGACTCTTTACTGCTTACAAATACTTTCCCAAACAAACAATTCATCTTGTAGTAGTAGACCCTGGAGTTGGCACTAAAAGACATCCCATTATTGTTGAGACTCCTGATTATTATTTTGTGGGTCCTGATAACGGTATTTTCAGCTGGATATACTCTGAAGAGAATTTCAAAGTTTATAAAATCAATGTAAATCAGCTAATGGCGGTCAACGGACAACAGACTATCTCAAACACATTTCATGGTAGGGACATTTTTGCTCCTACATCTGCCCGCTTAAGTTTAGGAACAGGACCAGAGGCGATGGGCAAGCAATTATCCAAATGGGTAGCATTCAAACTTCCGACTCCTGTGAGGAAGATAGGGACACGTCATGGCATGTTCCTACAGGGCAAAGTTATTGACATTGACCGATTCGGCAATCTTATAACTAATATTTCACGAACACAGTGTAGGAACACGATTTATCGTGTCCCTTGTGGGAGCGAGGTCACCTCGCCTCTACATAAATTTGAGATTAAAATAGGAAATTATGTGATACGGAAACTCAAAACTTCTTATGAAGGAACTTCACCTATTGCCATATTTGGGAGTTCAGGATTTTTGGAAATTTCCCTATCAAATGGTAATTGTGCTAACTTCCTCCACGCAAAACCAGAAACAAAAATCACTATCCGAATTTCAAAATGACGCAATTTAAGTTGTGGCAAAGAGTATGAAAATGTACTTATGCGGGAATTATGAGAGAGAAGGTATTTAAGACTTGACGAAATCAGAAATTAGATTATTAAAATAGACGAAACTGGTAAAAATGAAAAAGGGAATTAAAATAGTTATTTGTGCACTTATACTAATAATTATTTTTTTCTTTATGGGAAAATGTTTTTACAGTAATTGGCAGCAAGTGTCTTTTAAAAATTTAAGATTTAATTGGTTGTTCATTATTATCTCATATTTTTTCTATGCTTGTATTCTTTTGTTGACTAGTTTTGCTTGGAAACTCGCTTTAGCTTGCGTAGGAGAGAAGATAAAATTTATGCAATCACTTTCTATCACTGCATTTTCTTTTCTGCTAAGATATGTTCCAGGGAAAATATGGGGAATGCTTGGCCAAGTATGGCTCACCAAGAAAGAAGGCGGAATTTCAGAAAAAAAGGGAGGAGTTTGCGTAATATTAACAACAGTAATAAGCATATTGAGTGGATTGTTTTTAATCCTTATTATGTTTCCTTTTGTTTCTAAAAATAGATTCTCGTCAAATCTTTACTTTCTGTTTGCGATTGTGCCTTTATTCTTTGTAATATTATATCCTCCCATATTTACAAAAGTGATAAATTTTGGATTGAAAATGTTTAAAAAAAAGGGTATAGAATTTGCGATAGGATACAATCAAATATTAAAACTCTTATCTTTATACATTCTTTTATGGATTACTCAATGTATTGGAATATATTTTTTAATAGGGTCATTTTATTCAATTAAACCATCATTTTTTATTTCTTTATGTGGTATATATCCTGCAGCATGGGTAATTGGATTCTTAAGTTTTATTACACCGGCAGGGCTGGGCGTACGAGAGGGAATACTGTCTTATCTTTTTAGTTTTTACCTCCCTACAAGTATTGGGATAATGACATCAGTTATTATAAGAATTTGGGGATTAATAGGAGAACTTATCTTTTTTGCAATTTTCGCAAGAAATATAAAAAGATATATATGAAGAATTACATGGATGCGAATAGATAACTTGAGAATACTAAAGAAGGGGCTTCTGAAATCCAGAAAAAAATTAAGAAGGTAAAAATATTTTTGTGAAATATTTAAAACTTGACAAAGTCAGAGTTTTAGAGTATTTTAACAATAAGAGTTTTGATTTCGTGTTTCAAGGTTTTAATGAGGAAGCATGCCATGTTAAATTATAATAAACTACATAAGGTTTTGTTTTGTAAAGCGAAGGCATGGTTTATCATTATAGGAATAATAGCTATACCTGAGGTTTTGAGAGCTGATTTAGATGTATTTATGGGTTGCAAATGTTGGTTAAATACAGGCACTCCAGGAGTATGGGAGAGGAAAATGGCATGGGATATTGGTCCTTACCCGGATAGTGTCTATGTCCACTCAAGTTTCTGCGACTTGGATAATGATGGAGATTATGATGCTTATGTTACTAGAGATGTCTCCCTTATAACCGCATTTGAGAATGTAGGATCTGATACAGCCCCGAATTGGCAAAGGAAACCTTCATGGGATTTCAACCCCTCTGATATGGGTTTAGTATTTTGGGCTGATTTTATAGATATAGATGATGATGGTAAATGTGACCTAAGTGTTGCCGAGCATGATACTATTAAGTTTTATAAAAACACAGGGACAAGTCTTTTTGTATGGACAAGAGAATCTGCATGGGATATATATGTTGACGGGTGCAATCTCGGACATTCTTATGCTGATTTAGATAATGATGGAGATTATGATTTCATGGCAAGACTTTGGTTTGCACGTAAAATTAAGGCTTTTGAAAATATTGGCTCTATCACTAATCCAGTCTGGCAGGAGAAGCCGGTATGGGCTCCCAATCCTGAGCCAGACCTCCTATCATTAGGTGACTTAGATGGAGATACGGATGTAGATATAATAGGGGGAGGAATATCATGGGCAACTTCTTTTGAAAATACAGGAACTATAACTAACCCTGTATGGACAGAAAGGTCTGGATGGTGCACTCCTGATGCACATAGACCCTTCTACCCAGAATTAATAGATATAGACTCAGATGGACCATCAGGGGTAGAAGAAAAGCATTTTGCGCCACATCAGAGATTTATTACTATTTATCCGAATCCTTTCACTCAAAAAACCGTTATTCGTGTTCGGTTTTCGTGTTTAGACCATCACGAACCACCAACACGAATCACGATTTATGATTTAGCAGGCAGATTGGTTAAATCTTTTCCCCATACGGGTCTTGAGACAATTCACAATTCATCCATAGGATCCGATGGACGATTTGCGATTCACAAAGTAACCTGGGACGGAACCGATAATAATGGAAAGAAAGTAAAGAGTGGCATTTACTTCTGCAAATTCCAAGCAAACAATTATACAGTAACAAAAAAACTATCTTTAATAAAGTAGTACAAATGCAGAATTACATTATTGTTGACGAGATTGAAATTCCTGTTCCCAAATCTTCTGATTTTGGAGAATTTTTTTTCCTCGGTGGTATAAAATCTTACAAATATTTTTCAAACTATGTTGAAGGGAAAAATGTATTGGATATTGGATGCGGTTACGGCTACGGCTCTTATTTTATGAGTTGGAAAGCTAAGAGAGTAACGGGGATTGACATCCAAAAAAAGCCAGTAGAGAGAGCTCGAAATGCTTATCAAAAAGATAATTTAGAATTCTTATTAATGGATGTGTTTAACTTGGAGCAAGAATTTTCAGGTAATTCTTTCGATGTAGTTATTGCCCGGGAGTTTATAGAACATATTAAAGAACCTTTAGAATTTCTACAAATAGCACATTATTTACTATCAGAAGAAGGAATCCTGATTTTATCAACTCCAAACCGTTTAGCAAGGTCAGTAGAAGGTAAGCCATGGAATCCTGAACATGTGAGAGAGTTCGATGAAATATCTTTAAGAGAAGTCCTTTTACAAAAATTTAATCGTGTGAAGATTATCGGGATGTCGGGGTCTGAAAAAGTAATCAAATACAATAAGATTCGTACAGGAGGAGACGTTTCTACTTCATTTAAAAAATTATGGAGATACACACCAGAGTTGTTAAAGAAACTGGTCAGAAAAATGATTAGCGGAAAACTTCCCAAAAATATCACGATTGATGATTTTTACTTCGAAGATAAAGTAATGCCTCAAAGCTTTTTGTTAGCAGCTTTTTGCAGAAAATGAGAGGGTCAAATAAGAATACAAAAGGTAAAAAAAAAGCTGAAAAGCTATTCAAGTCTGTCTCTAATCTCATTCCCGAAAAATACCATAAATAAAATATTTATAGCTATTCTGTTTATACTTCCCGTAATTTATTTCGCATCCCTGCTTTCCGGCTCTAAAATGATGTATGGGTCTGATTGGCTAATTGCCGGATATTCTATAAGAAAATGGATAGGAGATTGCATCAGACAATATGGTAGCGGTCCTATGTGGGACCCATCTGCATTTGGAGGAATACCATTTGGCAATCCTTATACATTTTACTTTTTGTCTTTTCTGATTTTGCCTGTTCATGTGATTTGGACCTATATGTTTGTATTCGCTACATTTTTTGCCGGCCTGGGAATATACTTATATTTGAAAGAACTAAATATCTCTTTGTATTCTTCGTTTCTTGGAGCAATTGTTTATATGGGATGCGGTTCTGTTCTCTCAATGACTTACCCGGGGCACGATGGAAAAACATTAGCAACTGCCTTCTTTCCGTTTATTCTTCTCTTCTTACATAAGGCACTTACAAAACACAAACTTATTTACTTCTTATTTGCCGGAGCTGTAGGAGGACTTGCCGCTGTTAATGCTCATTTCCAACTTATTTACTACGCCGGTGTAATGTGCGTGTTTTATTTGCTCTATCACCTTATATGGCAACGTAAAGAGAATGGAATAAGAAAAACCATCATACTTATAGGATATTCACTTTGTGCCCTGATCCTTGCCGGTGGTTTGCTATCAATACACTACTTCCCTATATTCGGAACTATGGGATGGGGAGCAAGAGGTGCAGGTAGGGGATATGAGTTCGCCACCTCCTGGTCCTTGCCACCCAATGAGCTTTTGGATTTACTAACACCTTACTTCTCGGGATTACAAAATAACTATTGGGGAGAAAACTATTTTAAACTTGATACTCAATACTTAGGAATATTACCTTTGTTACTTGCTTTGCTTGCAATTGCTTTCAAGAGAAGAGAAAAATATGTCCGATTCTTTATAGGACTTTGTGTAGTTACTGTGATATTTGCGATTGGTGGACATACTCCACTTTATCGTATTCCATATTGGGTACTTCCAGGCTTAAAAAAACTCAGATGTCCTACAATGATTTTTTATCTCACAAGCTTTGGCATCGCAGTTCTTTCGGCATTTGGAGTCCAAACACTGACAAACAGAAGCCAGAAGCCAGAAGCCAGAAGCCAGAATATAAGAAATATTAGTATCTTATTGGGAATAATATTTGGTATAGTTGTAATATTTGCTGTTATTTGTTCGGTTGGGAAGGAATCTATACTCTCCTCGTTGAAAACACGCTGGAGCCCAATTTTACTTGGTAAGTACGGTCCTCAACTCACTCAACAAAAATTACAGAACCTTTCTGAAAATTATCCTAATTTTCTTGGCGGATTGGGCAAAGCTATACTTTTAATAGCCATAAATTCTTTCTTGATTTTACTTTTAGCTATGAAACGACTAAAATTGAGAGTTTGGATTTTAATAGCTATACCAATACTTATATTTGACCAGTGGAGTATTGAGAAGAAATTTCTAAAAACCGTCTCACATCCCAAGCAATATTATGCTCCTGATGAAATCGTAAGTTTTTTGGGAAACCCGTCCCGAACCGTGACGGGTCGGGATGACCGAGAACTCTACCGCGTATTCCCACTTAATTATGAGCATTCTCAGGATGGATACCTTTCACTTTATAATATTCAAAGTTTAGGTGGATATGTTTCAAATCCTGGTGATAGATACCAGAAACTTATTGGCGCCGGTGAAAGTGTTATGTTCACTCCTTTAAATTTAATACGGTATAGGAATATGCTTAACATCTTGAATGCCAAATATGTCATCTCTATGTGGGTTCCGGATGACCTATCAAAATATCCACCTAATACTCAACAGGTAATAAAAAGTTTCAAAGATGGTTTTTTAAGAAAATGGGGAACAAGCTGGGAAGAAGCACATAAAGGCTTTAAACTTGTTTATAGAAGCAATCGTGGGTATGGAATATATGAAAATGAAACTACTTTACCAAGAGTATGGTTGGTCCATAACTTCAAAGTCTTGTCTCGTGAGGAAGTTCTTGAGGAATTAAAAAACCCTACTTTTCACCCTGATACTATAGTGCTTCTTGAGGAAGACCCCGAATTCCAAACCCCGAACCCTGAACCCCGAACCCCGAACCCCGAGAAAGTTGTAATCAATGAGTATTCGCCCAACAAAATAATATGCACTGCCACTCTTGAATCGCCAGGTTTTCTAATATTCTCAGATAACTGGCATCCAGATTGGAAAGTTTGGGTTGACAAGAAAAAAGAAAAAGTTTACATTGCTGATTACACTTTGAGAGCAGTTCAGTTGGATAAAGGAGAGCACAGCGTGGAATTTAAGTATGATTCCTTGCATTTTAAGTTAGGAGCAATCGTGTTTTTCCTTTCATTCTTATTCTTTCTCGGTACAATTGGGTTCTGGTTTAAATTTTATAGAAGAAGATGAAAGCTCTTGTTATCATTCCTACTTACAATGAGATAGAGAATATAGAGAGGATAATTGAGGCTATATTCTCCAATGCGTCAAGCGTGGATATACTTGTAATAGATGATAACTCACTTGATGGAACTGGTAAATATGTAGAAGAATTATCAAAGAAGAACCCGAAAGTGCATATTATTCACCGTGAGAGAAAACTCGGATTAGGAAGTGCATATAGAGTCGGATTTAAATATGCACTCAAAGAGAAATATGATTATGCTTTTGAAATGGATGCCGACTTTTCACATAACCCTGAGGATATACCAAGATTTCTTGAAAAAGTAAAAACTTGCGACCTCGTAATAGGCTCAAGATATTTAAATCAAATATCTATTGTAAACTGGCCCCTTTCAAGACTCCTGCTTTCCTATTTTGCAAATTTTTATGCCAGAATAATAACCGGAACTCCTATCCGTGATTTGACATCAGGATTTAAGTGCTACAGCAGAAAAGTCCTTGAAGGAATTCCTCTTGACAGAATTTGCTCGGATGGATATAGTTTCCAAATTGAGACTGTTTTCTGGGCATATCACAAAAAATTTGATGTTCAGGAAATGTCCATCGTATTCACAGACCGAATAAAAGGAACCTCAAAAATGTCAAAAGCTATTGTCTGTGAAGCATTCTGGCTTGTTTGGAAACTCAGAGCCGTTAAACTACTTCATAAATATGGCTGATGTAATAATAGTAGCTGCAGGTGAAGGCAAGAGAATGCAAGACAAGATTCCTAAGCCATATATTAAGTTGAAAGGAAAACCAATTATAGCTCTGACTTTAAAAGTATTTAGTGAAATTCAAGAGATAGAAAATATAATAATTGTTACTCTTCCCGATTGGATTAAATATTGTGAGTCCGAAGTTATAGAGAAATTTGGATTTAAAAAGGTTAAGGCAATTATAAAAGGTGGTGCTAAAAGGCAAGATTCAGTGAAAATTGGACTTGAGGCTTTATCCTCTACCCTAAACCCTATACCCGATACCCTTTTAATTCATGATGCTGTAAGGCCATTTATTACAGAAGATTTTATAACTCATTTAATCAAGATGTGTGATAAATACGGAGCTGTGGTTCCTGGCATCCCCGCAACTGATACGATTAAAGAAATAGATAACGGTTTTGTGCATCGCACTCTCCAAAGAAATAATGTCTATGAGATTCAAACTCCTCAGGTTTTCAAGCATGAGATTATTAAGGAAGCATATGAAAAGGCTTATTCTTGTGGTTTTTATGGCACAGACGATGCTTCACTTGTTGAAAGATTGGGAACCCAAGTAAAGGTCGTGCCGGGACTCCAAAGAAACATAAAAATTACTACCAGGGAAGACCTCTTATATGCAGAAAATTTACTTTAAATGAAAGTAGGTATCGGATACGATTTTCATCGCCTTGTAAAAGGCAGGAAGTTAGTTCTCGGGGGCATTGAAATCCTTCATTCTAAAGGTCTTTTAGCACATTCTGATGGCGATGTCTTGTTACATGCTATTGGCGATGCTATTCTCGGTGCTTCAGGGAAAAGAGATATTGGTTATTACTTCCCAGACACAAACCCTAAATACGAAGGAATCTCCAGCATTGAACTAATTAAAGAAATAATACGCATTACTAAAGCTAATATCATAAATATAGACTCTGTAATAATATGTGAAGAACCAAAGCTTTCACCTTACATCCAAAATATGCGGGAAAAAGTCGCCTTTATTCTTAATATTGACTCAAATTCAATCTCTATAAAAGCTAAAACTCAGGAAGGCACAGGTCTTATTGGTAGAGGAGAAGGGATAGCAGTTTATGTAGTTGTGCTCATTACTTAATTTTTCCCGCCCACGCTGTTAATTTATTCATCTTTACCTCTCGTTGCTTTCCTGTACGCATATTTTTGATAGTTGCTTTTTGAACTCGCACTTCATCAGGACCTACTACAATAACATAAGGTATTTTTTTCTTATCTGCATATTTGAACTGTTTTGACAGCTTAACAAAGTCAGAATAAATCTCGGTTGCAATGCCTGAATCTCGGAGTTCCTTTGCAATTACTATAGCTGGAGAAGAGTGAGACTCATCAAATTGTGCTACAAGTATGCGAGTAGATGGCTTATCCTTTGGCATCAAATTAAGCTCCTTAAGTGCAATCATCATCCGCTCAAATCCAATTGTAATTCCCACTGCAGGTATAGATTTCTCAAGAAATGTCCCGATAAGGTCATCAAATCTCCCTCCTCCTGCAAGACTTCCAATCTTTGGACGAGACACTACAACCTCAAATATTGGACCAGTATAATAATTAAGTCCCCTTGCAAGCCAGGGGTCAAATGAGAAGAACTTCCGATTGATGTTAAAATCCTTTAAATAATCAAAAAGATTTTTGAGTTCTTGTATTCCTTCTTTCTCCGGTATTACCCGCTCTAATTCTTTCAAGGTTTTGCAATTTTCTAATAGGTCAATCAACTTTTCGCGAGCATCCTGAGGGACTCCATTAAATTCAAGTTTCTCGGCTACTCCATCCACTCCAATTCGCTCTTGTTTATCCATAGCTCTATAGACGGCGAACTCAAGTTCTGGAGAAATCCCGCTATATTCGCACAAGCTTTGCAAAATTTTGCGGTTGTTAATCTTTATATTAAATTCCTTGAATCCAAGAGTCCTAAAAACCTCGTATGTAATGCTCAAAATCTCAGCCTCTGCAAGCATACTCTGGGCTCCAACTATATCTACATCGCATTGATAAAATTCTCTAAACCTTCCGTATTGTGGTGCATCTCCTCGCCATACAGGTTGAATCTGGTATCTTTTGAATGGCATAGGAATCTCAGGATGCATTGCAATCACTCTTGATAGAGGAACAGTAAAGTCAAATCTAAGCCCTGCATCTCTTCCTTTACGGTCCTTAAAGCGATAGATAAGTTTCTCTTCATCTCCATATCTATTCTTGCCAGATAACACATCCCAGTATTCAATAGCAGGAGTTTCTATTGGCAGGAAGCCGTACCGCTCGAAAATCTCTTTTATAATACTAATAATTTTTTCTCGCCTTTTCATCTCTTCTGGCATCCTATCGTGCATCCCTTTTACAGTTTGTGGTTCTATCTTCTCTTTGTCCATAAGCTTAATATCTCCTAAATATCGTAGGGATTTGATTCATCAAATCTTTTCATAGAATCTGCGATTTGACACGATAAATCGTGTCCCTACTTCAACAAGTAAGGTGTAAAGCAGCTATCACCTTATACATTTGATTTAACTCATTATATTGACGAGAAACCTCAGTTGTAGAGCCCACTATGACTTTAATCCCATTAGATTCGAGTTTTTTGATTAGCTCTTCCTGAACTTTCATCAATCCATAAGCCCCAGTTCCTATCACTAAGCATTCAGGGATTTCATTTAAAACCTCCAGCAAATCACTTTCTTGCAGGAGATGTCCTTGGGATCTCCACCAATTTGAATCAACTTTATTAGGGTATATAATGACATCTTGCGTATATGTAACTCCATCAATCACAATTTTCCCAAATCTATAATCCGAAATCATTTTTACTAAGTTCTGCAAACATTTAACTTTCTCAAGGCAGGAAACATAATTAAACCAATAGCTGTAGTATATAAAGCTCCGAAGAATATATATCTCCCAAAAAAGCGATGAGAGAGCTCCTGTACGCTTGCAAAAATCACAACATCGTGTGCTAACGAGCTGACAAAAAGTAAGATGAGCCATAAAAGAGGAGTTTCTTTGTACACCCTACCACTCAATCTACCAACTCCATATCCAATCACAGTTCCCACAAGTGCATTATACCCAAGAGACGAACTGTATAAATCTATAAATATCCCTGTTGCAAATCCAAGCCACATACCCGCTTTTTCATGAAATAAAGCAGTATAGACTACAACCACCAGAACAATATCTGGTGTAATTTGTGCAATAGCTACACCTCGAAGCACACTTATTTGAATCACACAAAAAATTCCTGCCAGAATCCATAATTTCACCATTAACTACTTTATCTGCTCTATCCGTTCAATCCGCTTACTCAATTTACTTCCGGAATTTCCATTTATTGAGGCTGAAGTCGAATAGTAGGTTCCTTTACTTTAAATTCAATAGGAAATTCCCCTCTCTCTTCCTCTTTCTCTTTTAATACTGACGGCAATCTCTTCTTTGGTTTTTCCAAAGGAGACTGAACAATTTCTTCTTCCTCTATTTTCTGATAAATTTCCCATCCCTGAGTTTTATAAACTGTACTTTTCTCTAATCTTTCAGGTTTTTTCTTCACAATAAATACATATTCCGTCTCTCCTAACTTGCAGGTAGGTTCTAAAGCTACCTCATAGAAAAGTTTTGTCTTGTCCACATTTATTTCACGGACCTTACCAACAGCTACTCCCTTAGGAAATATACTCCCTAACCCACTCGTCACTATAGAATCTCCTATTTGTATATCAGAATTAACTCGCACTTGGCCTAAAACACATCCCTTGCCACCTTCCCATCGTACAATACCTTGAATTCCATTTCGGAGGTTCATACATGCTACCCTGAAATTAAAATCAGATATAGTCTGCACCATGGCATTCTCCTTTGTAACCTCAGTCACCTTTCCATACACCCCATCACAAGTTATGACCGGAAAATCTTTCCTCACTTCATCTGCTAACCCTTTATCAATTAAACAAGTACCGGAAATCGGATTAGGGTCTCTACTCACTATTCGTGATGCAATTAGTTCATACTCTGTCCGAGCTTTAAATTCAAGCAGGTCAAAAAGTTTTTCATTCTCGTATTGTGAACTTCTAATAATCTGATTATTTAATGCAAGCTCCGAAACTTTTGCTCTAAGAACTTTATTTTCGTGCCTTATCTTAAATTCATTAAAAATAAAGGAAACCCAACCATTAAATGGAGAGAATATACTTCCCAATCGGATTTGTGTCTTTTTACCAAATTCGGTACTTCCAATACCAATTAAGATTATACATAAGACAATAAGCCCAAAAAACCATCGGTCTGTCACTTTCCACATTTATACTCCACGCTCAAGAACACTCTGATATTTCTCAAACTTCTCAAGGACCCTTGCGGCGCCACGAATTACACATTCTCTTGGACTTTCTGCAGTTTCTACTTTGAGCCCTGTTTCCTTAGATATCAGTGAATCTAACCCCTGAAGAAGAGCTCCCCCACCTGCCAATGTTATCCCTTTATCTATAATATCCGATGACAGCTCAGGTGGAGTTTTCTCAAGAGCACTTTTCACTGCTGTAATTATACTGTTCACAGTACCTTTTAATGCATCTCTTATCTCTTTAGAATTTATTTTAATAGACTTTGGGAGTCCACCTACAGAATCCCGACCTTTTACTTCCATTGATTTCTCACTTTTTAAAACTCCTGCACTCCCTATTTGTATCTTTATTTCCTCACCTGTAGTTTCTCCTATGAGTAATTTATAGCTCTTTTTTAAATACTCAACAATAGCAAGGTTCATTTCATCTCCTGCTATCCGCACACTCGTATTACATACAATATCAGAAAGAGCTATTACAGCAATCTCTGTCGTTCCCCCTCCTATATCTATCACCATATTCCCTGATGGTGATTCAATTGGTAACCCAACTCCTATCGCAGCCGCCATTGGCTCCGCAATAAGCCATACATCACTTGCTCCAGAATGAGAGACAGAATCTCTTACTGCACGACGCTCTACATCTGTAATCCCACTTGGAACTGCTACAACTACCCTTGGCCTTGCAAATAACCCTCTCGCCTGAACCTTTTTAATAAAATACTTCAAAAGCTCCTCAGTTACCTCAAAATCCCCAATAACTCCATCTTTTATGGGTCTTATAGCTTTTATCGCCTCAGGAGTCCTTCCTAACATCTTTTTTGCTTCTTCTCCTACTGCTATAGTTTCTTTTGTCTTCGTATTAACAGAAACCACAGTGGGCTCATTTAAAACTATTCCTTTCCCCTCCACATATATTAGCGTAGTAGCAGTGCCAAGGTCAATTCCTATATTATGTCCAACAAACCTGCTGAAGATATTCTTAAATGTCATCTCTCAAACCCCTGAAATTAGGATATCATAAAAAATAAATATGTCAATAAATTTCTAACACAAAATTTATAAAACCTACCCGATAGTTTTACATAGCAACTATCCTTATCTGCTTTATCCCTCACATTTGTAACTTGACACTCCTAAAAAAGTCAATATAATCTGTAAAATGTTTAAAGAATCCTCTGAACAAGTAAAAATACTTGGTCTCTACGATATAGACCCTGCGGAATGGAACTCTCTTCTTAATTCAAAGAATGCATTCGTCTTTAATACTCTGGAATGGACTAATGTCTGGAACCTGTCATACGAAGATGCTCATCCACTTTTCCTTGTGACAAAAATTAATGGATTCCAATCTGCAATCCCATTTATAGAAATCAAAAAATTTGGATTTAAAAGCTATTACTCTATGCCTTACAGCGATTACGGTGCAATATTATTAAACTCTCAGCTCTCCTCATCCTGCAATCTGCAATCTGCATTTGCCAAACTCGCACACGGAAATTGGGGTATGCTCTCATTCTCTGATTTCCACGAGGAAGCTAAAGGGTTAGAATCACTTGGGTTCAAAAAACTTGATTCTGTAACCCATATATTGTCCCTTGCAAAAGATTCTCAAGCTCTATGGAACCAATCTATAAGTTCAACAAGAAGGCAGTTTGTCCGTCAGTCGCAACAAAAAGATGTAAAAATCTCCCTTGTTGAAAGTGAATCCCAGGTCCGAGAATGCTATAAAATGCTTGAGGACACTGCCAAAAGACATAATAAAAAAGCTTCGAGATTCCCACTAAAGTTCTATCTCAATATCTTCAACATAATGGGAAAATTCCTAAGATGGACTATTGCAATCCAAGATAACCAGCCCATTGCTAATATAATAAATTTTATATACAAAGATACTATCACTTATTGGGACGGTGGCTCTTATACCCACGCATTACAATACCGCCCAAACGATGCACTTATATGGGACGCAATAAAATGGGGTTGCAATAATAACTATAAATATTATGACCTTCGTGGCTCCCCTACTCCAGGGCTTGCTAAATTTAAACAAGAATGGGGTGCCAAAGAAAAACATTATCCGTTCTATTACAAAAAGTCCCCATTATTTAAAACCCTTAAAACACTTACCCGATGAAAGTCAAAGTCAAAGTTCTTCATTTCACTTATTGCTTCTTTGAGTCCATAGGAACTTTTTTGTATAATACTCTACGGAATCACCAAAAGTTTAAACCAGTCATAACAGCCCTCACCTTAAAACACCTCCTCCATTCTCCCAAGAGCAATATCTACAAGCTCGGAATATCTCTCCCAAGACCGGGAATGAGTTTCTTCTTACCCTACAGACTCGCAATGCTCTTATCATTAAGAAAGATTATTCTTCAAACGAAACCATCTGTCATTCACGCACATTATGGACCCTGGGGTTGCTTCATACTCCCTTTAAGGAAAATAACTTCCATTCCTCTCGTGGTAACATTCTACGGATATGACATCTCTTTGCCGAGTCGCAGAAAAGTATGGATAAAAAGGTATCGAAAGTTATTTAAACTCGCAGACCTCATCCTTGCAGAAGGACCATTTATGAAAGAATCTCTTATTCGCCTTGGTTGTCCACCACAAAAAATTGCTATCCAAAAAATAGGCATAGACCTCTCACAACTCACAACTCAAGACTCACAACTCACAACCCCTAACATCACATTTGCTGGACACTTTGCTCCAAAAAAGGGAATTATGGATGCACTAAAATCCATAAATCTCTTAAGAAAGGAATTTACTGACTTCACTTTCACTCTTATAGGAGATGGACCCCTCTTGCCACAGGTAAAAGAGTTTATCTCCCATAATAAAATGAACTCATATACAAAACTTTTGGGGTCTCTGCCTTACGATGAATATATTGAGGAACTGAGAAAAGCCACTATATTCTTGCATCCATCACATACAGCACAGGATGGAGAAACAGAAGGAGGCGCTCCCACTACTATACTTGAAGCTCAGGCACTAAATATACCTGTCGTCTCAACCACTCATGCAGATATACCAAACATAACTCTTCCACAAAAGAGTGCTCTCCTCTCCAATGAACACGATATAGAGGGACTTTATAATAGCTTAAAATTCTTGATAAGGAATCCCGAAAAAGCTCAGGAAATGGGAAAGCTTGGCAGAGATTATGTCTTTAAGAATCACCGCATAGAACTCACTATGCACGAACTTGAAGAAAAATACATCCGTTTATATTTGCATTGTCATGCTGAACCCTGAAAGTGTCATTCTGAACTTGGTTCAGAATCCCTTCAGGACAGGCACGTTTCAGCATCTCTTTCATAATTATGTCCTGTTTCCTCTCGTGAAATACCTGTTTGTTCCCGACAAATACTTATTTACTCCCGATGAATACTTATTCATTCCCGACAAATACCTCTCCGTTCCCGACAGAGAACTCTCTGATTCGTTCATAGAACTTCCTATCTCATTAAAATTATTTTCTTTGTTGCCTTGAAATTACTTGCTTCCACTCTCACAAAGTAGATACCTTTACTAAGCTTCTCAAGATTTATCTCAACATCCTGCTTCGTTGTTAAAACATGCTTTACTAACTTGCCTGATAGGTCATAAATCTTGATACTTGCTCCCTTGCTCGCTTGTTGAGGCAAAGCCGAAATCCCGATTTGTCGGGGATAGCTCGATAGCTTGATAACTGCCTTCCCAAACGATGGGTTCGGATATATCTCTAAACTAATGCCTATTGCCTTATGCCTATTGCCTGTCTCTTCCTCTACTCCTGTCTCAGAAACCCTTATAAGATAGACATCTTTCTTGCCAGCACCAAAAGAATATGTCCCTCCTGCAATTATAAAGCCACCACTTGCATACTCCTGAACAGAATAGCCACAATCCCAGGCAGTTCCTCCATAAGTTCTTGTCCACAGAGTATCACCATTTGCATTTGTCCTTATAAGATAGACATCATCAGAGCCAGCACCAAAAGACTTTGTATATCCTGCGATTATAAAGCCCCCGCCTGCACACTCCTGAACAGAAGAGCCACCATCAGAGTTAGTTCCGCCATAAGTTTTAGTCCACAGAGTATCTCCATCTGCGTTCGTTCTTATAAGATAGACATCATCAGAGCCAGCACCAAAAGACTCTGTATATCCTGCGATTATAAAACCCCTATCCGTACACTCTTGAACAGAATTGCCATCATCCCAGTAAGTTCCGCCATAAGTTTTAGTCCATAGAGTATCACCATTTGGCTCTATCCTTATAAGATAGACATCACTTCTGCTAGCACCAAAAGAAAATGTACATCCTGCAATTATAAAGCCACTACCTGCACACTTCTGAACAGAACAGCCATGATCGTACTCGGTTCCGCCATAAGTTCTTGTCCACAGGGTATCAGGACCATCGGCAATTGCAGGTGCGGACACAATAAATTGTGTCCCTACAAAAGCCCATACTCTCAAAAACTTACGCATCTCTCTTCCTTTTTCACAAAAATACAGTCTCTCTCAAAGAAAACTCCCAAGTAGCGAGAGGGTTTATCCCCCGCCTTTCGTTGCCGAGGATGAACCTCGGGACGCTACCTTGCAATTCGTGCATTATTTCTTTGTTAAATCTTTATATACGCCAAACGGATAATATGGAATCATTATCTCATTAAAACTATTTTCTTTGTCGCCTTGAAATCACCTACATCCACTCTCACAAAGTAAATACCTTTAGTAAGTTCCTCAAGATTTATTTCAACATCGTGATTCATTGTTAAAATAGTCTTTACTAACTTGCCTGATATATCGTAAATCGTTAATCGCAAATCGTTAATCGTGTAATCGTCCCGATTTTCGTTTAACGAATAACGAATAACGATTTTTTTGCTACATGGATTCGGAAAAACTCTTAACTCTAAACTCTTAACTTTTAACTCTTCACTCTCCTCCACATTTGTATTCTCACATTTATGACGCTTGTAATATATCTCCGAGTTGCTAGCCCCATGCCGCCAATCCGTCCAAGCTATATGAACATCATAATCATAATCGCAATTCCAACATGCTACAGAAACGCGTTCAGACTTGCCGACAGAATTGGTTAACATCTCATCGGTTCCCCAAGTCTCACCATCATTGACTGACCGATTGTAATATATCTCATAGTCGCTATCCCGCTCATCTACCCAAACTACATGAACTGCTGAATCACAAACTGCTATAGAAGGATCCCCTGAGTAAGCAGAGTTAGTAGTTAATCTCCTATTATCTATCCCCCAAGTCTCTCCATTATCAACTGACCGATTGTAATATATTTCATAGTTGCTATCACGCCAATCATACCAAACTATATGGACTATTGAATCACAAACTGCTATAGAAGAACACCCTGAGTAAGCAGAGTTATCGGTTAGTCTCTTATTATCTATCCCCCAAGTCTCTCCATTATCAACTGACCGATTGTAATATATCTCATAGTTGCCAGCACGCTCATCTATCCAAACTATATGGACTATTGAATCACAAACTGCTACCGAAGGATACCCTGCGGGAGCAGGGTCATTAGTTAGGCTCTTATCTATCCCCCAAGTTTCTCCATTATCAACTGACCGATTGTAATATATATCAGCGTCGCCATCACGAAAATCATACCAAACTATATGAACTATTGAATCACAAACTGCTACCGAAGGACAAGATGAGTCAGCAGGGTCATCAGTTATCCTCTCATCTATCCCCCAAGTCCCACCATTATCAACTGACCGATTGTAATATATCTCCGTGTTGCCATCACGGTTATCATACCAAACTATATGAACCATCGAATCACAAACTGCTACCGAAGGAAAATGAGAATCCCCTGTAGTTAGCCGTGTATCCGGGTCAAAGCTACTCCCAGAATTGATAGACCTTATATAATAAAGCTCGCCTGGATTATCACCCAATCTGTGCTCCCAAAAAATATGCACCATAGTATCCCGTACTGCTATTGCCCAAGCATTATTGTAGCCATCATAGTCAACATGGCTTGGATAAACAGTTAATCTTTTATCTGGATTCTCCCACTGCCCATACAAATCCACAGGATTCTGCGAACTGCAAGCTCCCAACACCATCAAAAATCCCCATTTCTTCATCTTACACCTCCCTTTTCACAAATATACATACAGCTGTTCCCAAGAAAGTCAAGAAAAGACTTCTATCTTTGTGAACTTTGTGCCCTTTGTGGTCAAAATATCCCTATCTGTGAAAATCTGCGGTTCCAGTTTAATCTTTACCTTCGCAATCTCCTTAACCCTATCCCATAGACCACGCCTATTATCTGGAAATCGTCCTCAGAGGTAACTACTATTGGAGAATATTTGGAATTCTTGGACTTTAGAATTACATTATCCTTTCGTCTTGTAAATTCCTTTGTCATCGCTTCATTATTTAACCTACATACTACTATATCTCCTTTTTCTGCCTTTGTCTGCGCCTCAACTATCGCATAATCACCTGACAACAGTTCAGGACTCATAGAATCCCCCTCAACTTGCACCCCAAATACTTCCTTGTCTTTTTTTATTAAAGCACCCTCAGGAACCCATACCCAGTCAATTACCTCATCCCCTCTTATCTCTATTGGATGTCCGGCTGGAATACTTGCAATCACAGGAACTTTTGGCTTGAGTCTAATGAGGTCTAAAACCACTACCTCTTCTTTATCAGGAACTCTCCTTATCTTAAATTCACTCTCAATGAACTTCTCCAAAGCTTCAAGTTTCCGCTCAAGTTTCTTTATTCTCTCTTCCTCTGGAACTGCATCCTCTGGAATCCCACGCTTCCCAAAGACAAGAAAGTCAAAACTCACTCCAGCAATCTCAGCAAATTTAGATAAAATCTCCTGCTGAGGCTGAAGATCTCCTCTCTCATATCCTAAAACCTGTGCTTCCTGAACTCCAAGTTTCTTGGCAAGCTCTCCACGCGATAACTTTAAGCCACTCTCTCTCAAATATTCAATCCTCTCCCCTATTGCCTTCAAATCCATATGCTCAAATACTTTTCTTGAATAATTGCCGGGTGCTCTGCCTTTTCCATCCAATACCCAATCAATTGAACACTCGCCAAGCTCAGCTATCCTCACTAATAACTTTCCCTTCGGAACTCTCCCTCTATCCCACATTGATACAGTATCTTGCGATACTCCAAGTAACCCACCAAACTTCTCACCAGTCAATCCCAATATCCTTTTCCTTATGTAAGTTAACCTTCCTGAACACTTTGACAAATCTATTTCGTCATACTTTCCCATCTTCCCTCCTTTTGAATTTTACGATTTTTATAGTTTTTTTTACTTGATAAACTATATATTATACGAGGAAGTTGTCAAGGAAAAACTGATTTTTTAACACGAACCTCAAGATCCGTATGGACAAGATACGAACTCGTTTATATACTTTTGAAAAGAATTTTGTTCGCGTGATGTTCGCAAAAGTTCGTGTCGCAGACTCTGTGAGATAAGTTCGTATTTATAAATTATAAGAGGCATTTGGTATTTACAATTCTATTCTTTCTTTCTCAATCCGTGCTATCTCTTCTGGATTTATTCGTGTCGGATAATCTCCATTAAAACAGGCAGTGCAATATGATGACGACTGCCGACCACTAATTCCCGACTGCGGGCTTGAAGGTTTAATTGCCCTCAACATCCCTTCAATTGATTGATACACAAGTTCATCTGCTCCTATTTCATTTTGTATTTCATTAACACGCTTGTTTCTTGCCATAAATTCTTGCCTCGTTTGCATATCAATTCCATAAAAACAGGGATGCTTTAAAGGTGCACTTGAACTCGCAAAATATATTGCTCTCGCCCCTGCTTTCCTTACAAGTGATATTATTGCACGAGAAGTAGAACCCCTTACAATTGAATCGTCCACAAGCAATACGCGCTTACCCTCTATCTCACACCTCACAGGATTAAGTTTATGTTGCACTATTTTTCTGCTATCACGCGGCATTATAAATGTCCGACCTATATATCTATTTTTTATTAAACCTTCCCGATACGGAACTCCCAATGCCTGTGCCAGAGACAATGCTGTAGTCCTCGCTGTATCTGGAACGGGCATTACAACATCGGGCTTTATCCCACGAGCTTTTACTCTTCTTGCAAGTTCCTCTCCAAGTCTAAATCTCGCTTCATACACCCAAACTCCGTCTATTATTGAATCAGGGCGAGCAAAATAAATATACTCAAATATACAATGCCTCGGAGCTAATTTCTTAATCACTTTTGAGCTCACTTCTCTATTAAGATCTATAAATACTGCTTCTCCCGGCTCTACATCTCTCATCTCCCGATACCCAAGAGTATCTAATGCTACTGATTCACTCGCAAAACAAAAGTTCTTTCCTTTCCAACCAAACTTTAATGGCTTTATACCATGAGGGTCCCTGAATGCCAAAAGCCCCTGCCCAGCTATAAAACACACACACGAATAACTCCCATTCACCATTTCCATTACTCTTTTAACTGCCTCAAATATCGTATTAACCCCATTTTGAAGCAACGAGGACTGTCTTGCTCTCCCAAGTTCAGACGCAAGTAAATTTAGAATTACCTCTACATCATTACTCGTATTTATATGTCTCCGACGCTCACGAACCAACAATTCTTTTAGCTCCTGATAGTTTATTACATTTCCGTTATGTGCTATTGCTATTCCAAATGGCGAATTTGTATAAAAGGGCTGCGCATCTTCAGGGTCACCTCCACCAATCGTAGGATACCTCACATGACCAATTCCTATCTTGCCTTTTAATATATTCCAATCTTTGGATGTGAAAAAACTTTGGACTGTTCCCTTACCCTTTCTTAAATGAAATCTCCTATCTTTGTAAGTTATTATTCCGGCTGTATCTTGCCCCCGATGCTGTAAGCTAATCAAACCAAGCCATAGCTCCGTAGCTACCTCTTTATTCCCATATATTCCAATTACTCCACACATTTATATTATTATATTTAGCTCTATTGTAATTGTCAAATTATTTCTTGTAGAACATTGAGACTTGTTGAACTCAGAAAAGTCTTCTATTTGAGCGATGTAGATGATTACATTTCTGTGTCTTTGTTTTTGAAAAATGTGAAAGGATAGACTTTTTACTTAAAAAAAACTTGACTTCTGGATATTTCAACATATTTTTAATCAAGTTTGATTAAAGAGTTGAAGTCAAGCAATTTTTTGGAGTATAAAAGGGTTTTTATATACTTTTTTACAACGATAATGCATGCCGAACTATTATCAAAAAGAGATGTCTAACAGTAAAGAAGGAAGATTTGAAGAGGAAAATAGGTTCCTCTCGCCTTATAGAAAAGGAGGTAAAATGATGGGGGAAGAAGGAAAAAAGCTTGCTGGTCAGTCAGTAGTTTCCCTTACTTTAGGGATATTAGGAATTTGTTCATGGGTTGTTCCTTTTGCAGGATTTATTTTAGGTATCATAGCTATTGCCCTTGGGATTTCAGGAGAAAGTTTAATAAGGAAAAGTGGAGGAACACTTAAAGGAGAAGGGTTTGTTTGGACGGGCTTAATATTAGGTATTGTTAGTGTAGTCCTGGCTGTATTGGTGCTATGGGTAAGTGGCTCTATGCTCGGGTTTTTGCCACAGTGGAGACTCTTGCCGCACTAATTAATCCTGCGGGATAATATTATATGGTTGTGAAATTTGAGTTTTAATCTCCTCAAAACGATATACAACAGAGCTCTCGTTTAACATTTATTTTGTTGTGTTAAAGGGTAACAGAATATAAAGTTATTAAACCTTATTTATTAGCAATTTAAGGGGTATAGCTATACTGAATAAAAAGAATATTCCAACACATAGCCAGGCGAACCAATCACCCCATCTCGCATAAAAGGTTAAATTTTTCCTCAGAGGTATATCTCCTACAATTACTCTACGGGTAAAAATGCTTGTAGCAGATTTTACTTCTCCGCTTGGCTCAACAAAATACGAGATTCCTGTATTGCCACATCTTACAAGTGGGACACGATACTCTATTGCTCGCAATATTGCCTGTCGTGCATGTTGATAAGGACCCGCAGTGCGTCCAAACCAGCAATCATCTGTTATATTTACGAGAAACTGTGCCCCGTTACGCACGAACTTTCTTGAAGCTCTTGAGAAAATAGACTCAAAACAAATTAAAGGAGAAAATTTCGTGAGTCGTGAGTCGTGAGTCGTGAGTTGCGAGTTTTCAGAACTTACATTCAATTCAAAAACCTTGTACTCCTCACCTTGAGAGAAGTTGCCTTGACCGAATTGAAGCTTTTGTATAGTAGGAAATATTTTATCAAAAGGAAGACGTTCCGAAAAAGGGACTAAATAAATTTTATCATAAATTCTTTTAACTCCCTCACAAGGGACAATAAAAAAGCAAGAATTATAGATTCTTGCGGGCTTTTTATCAAAATCAAGTCTTGCACCCCCCATCAATACAGGAATATTCAATGAATCCACGACTCCCACTACTCGTGATTCTAAATTGCCGAGATTAAAATACCCAGGTATCGCTGATTCTGGCCAAACAATCAAGTCGCAACTGCCTGCATTTTTACTTAGTTCGTAAAGTAGAGAAAGTCTATATTCAAGGTTGCTTCCTCTTTTTATTTCAGGAGCTACATTTGGTTGTATAACTCCGACTCTCACTTTTAACTTTTCACTTTTAACTTTTAACTTTTTCAATGCTATGGTTCCTTGAAGCCAGACACCCAAAACTATAATAATTGCTGTATAAATATATCGCAAGTTTCTCTTTCTCAACGTATAAAAGAGAAGTGTATTTATGAGCATTATAAAAAATGTTATTCCCGAGACTCCCACAAATTCAGCAAGTTGAACAAATTTGAGATAAGGAATAACCGTATGTCCTATGCTTCCCCAGGAAAAGCCCATTTCAGGAGCCAAGCCACGAAGGAACTCAATAGATGTCCAGATAATTGGGATAAGAGGAAAGCATCTAATACGAGATGTAGCCCACATAGATAGCCCAAACATCACTCCAAAATATATAAATAAAAGTAACGCCCCTAACCATAGCCATCCACGCACAGGGGCATCTACTGCAAGCACCCAATATATTAAGCCGGCACCGAAAGCAAATCCTGATATAAATCCATATTTAAGTGCGTGGTTAGATTTATAGCATGCAAAAAACAAGGGGATGAAACTAAAAAAAGCAAGCCAGGGAATCCAGTAAAAAGAAACAAGGAGTAAGCCAGCACTTGCCAAACTGAGTAATAATCCATTTCTATAATTCATCCTTTTTGAATTTATTCTTCTAATTTTTTCTTTATTTCAGGTAAAGCATTGGTAATTGCTTTCTCGCCTGCTGAGATAGCCTCCTTTGCACGAAAGAATTCGAGAGGTTTGATGAATTCAAGAGAGGGAGTAATTAAGAAATCCGGTGTGTATCTTGCCAATTGCAGAGTAACAATTTGATACTCGGTAATAGCTATTGTCTGAAGTATTACACTGAATATACTTGGTGTTGAAGTTCTCTTTCTCAATAAGTCGTTAAGATGGGTAACAGGTTTCAAGGAAGATAAAAATTTGTTCAAGTGAATATTTACTATTTTAGAGTTAATTTTCTCTGTCGGGGGCTTTCTTGTTTCTTTTTTCATTTTAATATCTTGCACTTTCTTTTGAGGAGAAGGAAGAACATTCACGGCAATCACAACATCCGCATCCATATCAACAATAGCACTTACAGGAACAGGATTTACAAGTCCTCCATCTACCAGAAATTTCCCATTATACTTGGCAGGTGTAAATATACCGGGAATAGAAATACTTGCTCGGAGTGCGTGAAGTAGTGAGCCTTCCGTTATTATAGTTTCTTCACCTGTCATAACATCGGTTGCAATGGCGGCAAACGGAATATTGAGGTCACCTATGTTCTGTCTACCAATTATAGATTCAATAAATTTCATTATTTTATTGCCATCTACGAGACCGGAATAAGAAATTGTTGGTGCAAAGAGTGTAATTGTTTTCGTTTTATCTACATTCAGGGTTATCTCTTCCATTTCCTTGGCACTCACTCCCGATGCATAGATTGCCCCTATAAGTGCTCCTATACTTGTCCCTGCAATAAAATCTACATGGATTTTTTCTTCATCAAGGACTTTAAGTACTCCTATATGTGCAAGTCCTCTCGCAGCTCCAGCGCCAAGGACAAGTCCTATTCTTTTCACTATACAAACTCCAAATTTGTTAAGTATTTATATATGCACTAATTATCTATCCTTTTTAAATCTCATAAATAGTATAAAAGCCACAGAATCATATAGAAATCTCATTCCTTTGCAAGATTCTGTGGCTTTTCTTTAATCTTCCTCAAATAAGTTTACGGTTATATAGTAGGTTAAAGAAAGTGCTTCAAACCTGCTCTCTTAAATTTGCTGATAAACTATACCGACTTATTTAGTCAACTGGTCAAGTTCAGTTACTATTTCCCGTATTGCTAATACGCTTTTATCAAGTGCAGCCTTTTCATCATTTGTGAGTGCGATTTCCACTGGTTTGACTCCTTTTGCACTAATCTCAGTAGGTACACCTGCAAAGACATCTTTATGATCGTATTCACCCTGCAATCTTGTGCAGCAAGCCATAATTTCCTTTGTATCATACAGAAATGCCTTAGCATCTTCATAGCACAAAGACCTCCTGTTGGAAAACTAGAGGAATGTCCCTTCTGAGTAATGATATACTTACCCCTGCCTTTCACATTTTGCGTAATGGTTTCAACTTTTTCCTGAGCCACAAAGAATTAATTTTCCCTCTGTGCTCTCTGTGGTTTCTTCCGTATTCTTTCATCTATGGTTTAATGAATTACCTCAAATTTATACGGTTGTATGTAATCACCGTATCTCTCTCTTGCCTTGAGCAATCTATCTTTTTGCTTGTTCAATACTTCAAATAGCACTTGCGGTGTATTCAAAACTTTAGTCTTATAAATCTCTATTATCCTATCAATTTTAGCTAAATGAGCTGGAACTCTTGTGGTGAATTGCTTAACATAATCATCTCCGGAATACTCTTTGTTTGTTGCTTCTTTGAATAGTCTCACGAGGTCTGCATATATTGGGATAAAACCAGTTGGAGTTCTTATTGCTTTAACTTCATTATGCACACGCAGTTCCATCCATTTAAGCCAAACCGCTTTATCAGTCTTTTCATTCATAAAATTTCCATCCTCATCCTTGAGAAAGTAGTTCACAGAAAAAACAAGAGGAGGGTTCTCAAGTTCAGCACCAAAATTTAGATTGCTTTCTATATATTTACCCAAGGGAATAGATAAGAAATCAAGATTGGACATAAGATTGAATTTCCTCACTCCTTCTTTTCCAAGAGTAGCAGCTGTAGTCTCTGACTCAATTGATGCACCTTTAGTTATTATACCATGCACCCAATCAAAAGATTCTTCTACCGGTACCCAGGTGTCTGAATCCCTGCCTCCATAAATTATTCCTCCAACTTCAACACCATTAGGGTCATTCAAGCAGGGGCTAACATTTTCCAAAAGCTTTAAATCAAGGGTAAAACGGGCATTTCTATGTGAAGGTGTGATTTCATTTCCTTGAGCATCTTTATTCCCAATACTCCATTCGCCTGAATGATTGATGCCCTTGGGAGGAACTTTATCATCTTTTCCAATCCAATAGGCATCCTTATCTTCAGTAACCAGAATATTTGAAAATATAATCTCATTGGGAGAGTGAAGCACTTTCCATATTATAGGGTCATCTTTTGAGTTAACGCCCATTATTATCCCAAACATTCCACTCTCTACATTGACTGCATACGCTTTCCCACCTCTTTTTCTGAAATAAGCTATATCGTCTCCGACTATACTTTCGCCTTTTATCATTGAGGTAGAAGTCTTACCACACAACGAAGGAAACGCTCCTGTAAAATAAGTTACTCTGCCATTTGGACCAGATACTCCCATTACAAACATATGTTCCGTCAACCAATTTTCTTTTGACGCTCTGCTTATCCCAAGTCGCATTGCGGGCTTCTTTAGCCCAATAGTATTACCACCATATTGTGTATTTGCAGAATACACAATCTCATCATCAGTATCAATGTATATCCTGCGTTTATCAATATTCTTGCTCGTCATTCTTGCATCAAGCTCTCCTGCACTATGCACAAACTTGAAAAACTTCGCATTCCGTCCCTGCCTTTTGAATTCCTCATACCCCCATCTATACAACAAGTCCTCACTATGTGCCACATAGCCAGAATCTGTAAGTTGAACACAGGGAATAGAGAACTCGGAATTTGTCGGTCCCAGACAGAAGAATCGGACATACAGTTCGTGACCTTGCATAATGTTTCTCATAATACCGTCAAGCTCAGCAAGTCCTTGTTCCTTATCTATTGCATTTAAATTGGGACCTAAATCAACACCTCTGGGGACTAAAAACTTGGTGCGTTCTTTATCCCTTGCCTGGTCATAATAGCCATCAAAATGGACAGTATGACCTTCTATGGCAAGTTTTTCTTCCTCTTTATTTCTTATTACCGATTCTCTAATGTATCTAATGTCATTTGCTGAATCAGTGCACACAAATACACTGTCAGGATTACAAAGTTCTATATATTTAGCAACAAACTGATGTAATTTGGGGTTATCTATCTCTAAAAGCTTTTGATAATTATCTTTTCCCAGTTTAGCCTGTAGCAGCTCTTCCATTTTTCTTATCTTAAGCTCGGTTCAAGTCTTGTCAATAAACTTTTATAAGAAAAATAAATCGTAGATACATACTAAGAATTGAAAGATTTAAAGATTTGAAAATTGCAGATTAAACATCTTAAACCTTTAATCTTCTAATCTTTGAATCTTCTAATCCGTGTCTATCTGCGGTTAAAATACTTTTTCAGGAAATCTTGCTGTCAATTCAAATTTTGAACTTTTTTACTCCTTGCTCAAATAAGTCTCCACCCCAGCAGTCGTTTGCTACTGTGCAAGGAAAATCCTCAACCAAAAGCTCCCTTATCGCTTCTGCTCCTAAATCCTCGTATGCAATTATCTTGGCTGACTTAACAGATTTTGCTATTAAAGCCGCTACCCCACCGGTTGCTGCAAGATAAATCCCTTTATATTCTTTTAGTGCCTCACGAACTTCCTTGCTACGATTGCCTTTGCCAATCGTAGCTTTAAGCCCATTCTTATGCATAAATGGAGTAAAGGGGTCCATACGATACGAAGTCGTTGGTCCTGCACTTCCGATTACATAACCTGGTTTTGCAGGTGCTGGTCCTACATAATAAATCACTGCCCCTTTAAGATTTATAGGAAGTGGCTTGCCAGTTTTTAATAACTCATATAATCTCTTATGAGCCGCATCCCTGCCAGTGTAAATTATGCCAGATAATAAAACCTTATCCCCAATCTTAAGTTTTTCAATATCCTCATCACTCAAAGGCGTCTTGAGCTTTATCTCATTTCCCATAATCCCTCCCTTACAAAAAATCACCGCAGAGTCGCAGAGTTCGCAAAGAAAAATTGTAATTATAAAAACCTCTGCGTTCTTTGCGTCTTTGCGGTGAAAATCTTTTAACTCATGTAATCTATAATTCCCATTTATTTCTTGCTTAAAAATGAAAACATAACCAGGTGCTAAGAGACCCTTGCAGAGGAAGATAAAAATATACACTATCATAGATATTAGAATAATCTTCCTCATCAGAATATTTCTTTTCCAAGTAGGTCCGTGAAACACTGACTAACGAAGTTTTAAACCTTAAACTCAGTTGCTTACCCATAAGACTAACGAAATATTCAATCCCAGGGTCAATACTTACACTGTAAGTTTGAGACAAACTTTCTTGCCAATGGGTTCCATCGTGGTAGTCATAATCCACACCAAAATAAGGTTCTAAAGCAATAAAAGGCGAAAACGAACTACTTGCACGAAAGTATTTATAAAGCCCAATACCTGCGGACCATTGCCAGTCCTTACTATCATTATTACTTCTTTCCTCCTTACTAAAATAGCCACTACCATCTATCCCTATCGCAACTGTTTTCCACGGCCTCCATGAGACAGAATATTGGGTGAAACTGAACAATCCGAATAAAGGCCAATCTTTAGGCATTCCCAATCCCACTGTCCATTTGCCCTGTAAGTTCACTAAACTCGTGGACTCACCAGGCACTCCAATCATCAAAACACTCAACAAAATCCACATCTTTCCCTCCTTTTCAAAATAAATACCTAAACGCCTAAATACCTAAAATTCTTTATTTAGGCATTTTGGACTTTTAGGCATTTGTTTATATTACTGCATTCTTGTGCCTTGAAACATGGCAATTCAAGTTGACTGCCACAGGCATCGTCGCTATATGACAGGGATAAGTCTCTATATGCACTGCCAGAGCCGTTGTCCTTCCACCAAGCCCCATAGGTCCTATTCCCAGATTATTTATCTCCTCCAATAATTCTTGCTCAACTTTAGCAAATTTGGGGTCTGGATTTGGCGCTCCAAGTGGCTCACGAAGCAAAGATTGTTTTGCAAGCATAGCACATCGCTCAAATGTCCCGCCTATTCCTACTCCCACAACTACTGGAGGACAGGGATTGCCACCTGATTTCCTTACTCGCTCAATTACAAACTTCTTGACTCCTTCTATCCCATGAGCCGCTGTAAGCATCGCAACTTCCGCCATATTTTCTGCACCGCCTCCTTTGGGACAAAAGATAATCTTGAGCTTATCCCCGGGAACAATATCTGTATAAATAATAGCAGGAGTATTATCCTTTGTGTTCACTCGCGAAAGCACAGGGTCATCCACAATAGATTTCCTCAAATATCCGTCTTGATAGCCTTTTCTTACTCCTTCATTTATTGCATCTTGAAAATTGCCTCCAGTAATATGAACTTCCTGCCCGAGTTCAACAAAAAAGATGGCAAATCCAGTATCCTGACATATCGCAAGCTTTTCCTCACGAGCAATCCGATTATTTTCTGTAATCTCATCCAAAATAGCTTGACCAGTTGGCGAATCTTCCTTCTCTTTTGCCTTTTTTATAGTGTCAAGGACATCCTCTGGCAAATTATAATTTGCATCCATACATAGACGAGCAACGGCAGGAATAATCTCTTTAGTATTCACTTCTCTCATCTTTCCTCCTATTTCTTCCATAATTCAATAACTTTTGATTCTCCAGCAGCACGCACAATAGCCTCATGCTTTCTTCTATTCTTAAAGTTAATCTTAAACTCCAACTCAACAGTAATCCAATCCTTAATTGCATTTCCTGCTATTTTTGCAGGGGTAAAGACCCAGGTTTTAGCTATCGGCTCAAAAGCTTTCTCGTTTAGCTCAAGAATTTCTGATTCTATAAGTTTTACTTCAAGTGCCTCTCCTTTTTTACTCAATAAGATTCGAAACCAAGCTTTTCCTTCTATATTCTTATCAAGCAGTTCTTCGGGATAATCGGGAAGCGATATGCTTTTAGGTTCAGGCAATTTATATATTACACTCTCGGGTGTCCCTTTACAAAGGAGTCGTAGTTCATCATAACTCTTTCGCTCTATCCGTATGCTGTTAATCACATCACCCTTTTTAATCCCTTTCACCACATCCATTCCTTTAATCACCTGCCCGAAAACCGTGTATTGATTATCAAGATGAGGTTGTGGGGCAAGGCAAATATAAAACTGCGAGCCCGCTGAATTCGGGTCTCCACTTCTTGCCATAGCAAGCGTTCCTAAAAGATGCCTCTGCTTGTTAAATTCTGCATTTACACTGTATCCGGGTCCTCCAGTTCCATCTCCAACCGGGTCTCCTCCTTGAGCCATAAACTTGGAAATAACTCTCCAAAATGTGAGTCCATCATAGAATCCAAGATTTGCAAGCATTATAAAGTTCTTCACAGTATTTGGAGCATCTTCTGGGGAAAACTTCATATAAATTTCATTTCCATTTTTCATAGTAATAACTGCTATCTCCGACCCATCCACTTTAAGCGTATCAAGAATAGCTTTCCTGACTTTTGGTGTAACCTTTGTCATTTTACCAAACCCCGTTGTTGCAAAAACGAACATTGTTAAAAAAAGAATCCACTTTTTCATCTCTCCCTCCTATATCTATTTTATCCATAAACTTCAAAAAATAATTACCGCGAATTTCTTGACGCAAAGGTCGCAAAGGAAAAATTAAAACTCTGCGTTCTCTGCGACTCTGCGGTAAAAAACACTAATCAGTGGCTTTCACTCTATAGGGTGAAATCAATCTTCTTATCCAGTCGCAAAACAAAACCCGCCATAAGCTTTGCTACATTCTCAAGGTCATCTAATGAGATAAGCTCAACAGGCGTGTGCATATATCTATTTGGAATTGAGATAAGTCCTGTAGCTACACCTGACCTTGTTAACTGGATTACATTTGCATCTGTGCCTGTAGCTCTTGGTGCTGCCTCAACTTGATAGGGTATTTTTTCTTTCTTTGCAACATCCACGAGTAAATCAAATACTTTTGGATTTATGTTTGGGCCCCTTGATATTACAGCACCCTTACCTATTCGGATATCCCCACTCTTTGTAGCTCCTGATTCTTCTGCTGGATAATCTGTGGCAAATGTTACATCTGTAGCAATTCCTACATCCGGTGCTATACCAAATGCACTTGTATGGGCTCCACGGAGTCCAATCTCTTCTTGAACTGTGGCTACGGCATATACACCGGCTTTCAGCTTCTTTTTTGAAAGAATCCTCAGGACTTCAGATACCACCCAGGCACCTGCTTTATTATCAAATCCTCTTCCAACTACTCTATCTTTATTTAAAACCTCAAATCCAACTGCAGGAATAGCTGGGTCGCCGATACTGATAAGTTTCTCGGCTTCTTTTTTATCTTTAGCTCCTATGTCTATAAAAAGTTGCTCAAGTTTCACTACTTTTTTCCGTTCTTCCGCTTCCAAAAGATGAATTGCTTGTCTTCCTATTACTCCGAGAATCTTCCCTTTTTTTGTCTTAACCCATACCCTTTTTCCTGGAACAAGATGTAAATCAATTCCTCCAATTGGCGAGAAATACAAAAACCCAGATTTATTTATATATTTCACCATATAGCCAACTTCATCCATATGCCCTGCAAGCATCACTCTGGGTTTGCCATTCTTGTTCAATACTCCTATTGCATTTCCATGCACATCAGAAGATACTTCATCAGCAAATTTCCGAGTTCTCTTTTTCCACGATTCTCTTGCTTCTTCTTCAAAACCAGATGGACTCATAGAGTCAACAAACTTCCTGAAAAAATCTAAGCTCTCCCTTTCCATTTTTCCCTCCTTACATTTGGTCTATAACCTTTTCTTTTGCTTTTTTATACTCTTCATCGGATAACATTCCCTGTTCATGCAATTTTTTAAGCTCTTCAAGTCTTTCCGTCGTGTCTTTTTTTCCTGTAAGTTCATCAATCCAGGGACGCTTTGGTGGAAACCCAATTGCCGGAACTACTAAATAATAAACAAGTGCAAATATTCCAAGGAAAAAACCAACAACAACTGCGAGTGGAATGCTCCTTCCTTTTTGCCTTGCAATAAGTATGCACGCTATCCAGCATCCAGTCCACATAATGCTCCCAAAACCTACTATTTCTCCCTCCTTTTGCCAATATATAATTTGAAATTTTGCAAGTGTCAAGAAAATTATACCACGAATGAATACAGATGAAAAAACTCTACCCTGAAAATATCACGGAAAATTTGGGTTGACAGAGGTGAGTTCTCTGCGATATATTTTAAAGAGATGTTTATTGACCGAATAAAAATACAGGTTAAAAGTGGTAAAGGAGGAGATGGATGCATAAGCTTCAGAAGAGAGAAATATGTTCCTCGTGGAGGTCCAGATGGTGGAGATGGTGGTCAAGGTGGGGATGTTCTTCTAAAAGCAAGTTCTAAATATCCAAGTCTTTCCCATCTTCATCATATTTCACATTTTAAAGCTGGTAATGGGCAAAATGGGAAAGGCAAAAATCAACATGGGAAAAATGGAAAGAACATTATAATTTCGGTTCCTCAGGGAACTGTTGCATATACCGTAGAATCAACTCAAAAATTATCCTTGCTTGGAGAACTTATTCGGCAGGGAGAATCCCTCGTAGTGGCAAAGGGAGGAATGGGCGGAATAGGAAATACGAGTTTTAAAACCTCAAAGAACAAAGCTCCCCGCATTCGGAAAGTTGGAGGACCTGGAGAAAGTTTAAGTTTGTTGCTTGAGCTAAAGCTGATTGCAGATGTAGGGCTTGTTGGATATCCGAATGCAGGGAAAACTACTTTGCTCAGTCAGATTTCAAATGCAAAGCCCAAGATTGCTTCTTATCCATTTACAACCCTCACGCCAAATTTAGGAGTTGCATATATAGATGACAAGAAGCTCACAATTGCTGATATTCCCGGTATAATAGATGGTGCACACAAAGGAAAGGGATTAGGGCTTGAGTTCCTTCGGCATATAGAACGTACTCATCTCTTGATTTTTGTGCTTGATGTTACACGAGACGACCCTTCGAGCGATTACAATGCTTTAAGAAATGAAATAAGAGAATATAACCCGAGAATATTAGAAAAGCCATCTATCGTAGTATTAAATAAAATAGACCTTGTAAGAAATTGCAAATTATTAGAAGAATCCTGTCGCAGACTCCTTCGGAGCGGAAAAGGAGCAATTTCAATATCTGCATTAAAAGGAGATGGCATAGATAAACTTCGTGCGGAGCTGATGAGAGTTTAGAGTAGAAGAATTTATCTTATTACTTGACTTTTTAAGATAATGGAGTAAAGATTAAATGATGAGTATATTTTTACTTTTGTTTGGAGTTTTGTGGAATGAGAAAAAGCAAGTAGATACTTTATTGCCGGAACTTGCCTGGCCCTATTATATATTTGAATCCACTGAGATTGAGGGATATAAAGTAATGATGTTTGAGCCCTCTATGCCCTGTTCTGTGCGTCAATTTATGTGTGGAGTAGGTTCTATGGCAGATGATGCAAGCAAGGAATGTGAATTATTTGTGTGGAGTGATGCTGGCGGGGAACCTGGATTGTTATTGTTTAATGAAAGTATTACTATTAGTGCAACTGATTCTGGCAAGGTTTACTTTTACTGGCATAAATTGAGTTCGCCGGTATCGGTAGTGGGACCGTTTTGGATTGGAGTTAAGGAACAAGGGTGTTTATTTCCCACTATAGTTTTTGATGAACTTCAAAAAACATCGGGCAAGTCTATTCATAGTAAAGATGGGACAGATTGGCAAACTTTTGATGGGGATTATTTTTATGGTGTAGTGATTGATTATGGAGGAGAAGCTGAGATTTATGTAGAGCCGGATTCACTTGAGTTACTTATGAAAGAAGGTCAAGTTGATTCTGAAGTAATATGGGTTTATAATAAGTCGCCTTCCTGTGATTTATCAGTAGATAGTGTTTGCTGGAGCAAGAATTGGATTTTATCTGTGAATCCCGAAGCTTTTTTATTAGCACCCGGCAGTTCAAAGCGTGTGGATGTAGTTGTTGAAGGTTCAGGAGTTGGGGAATACAATGATACTCTCTGGATTTTTTCAAATGACCCCGATAAGAGTATATATCCTGTGCCAGTGCTGCTTTCGGTTGTCGGAGTAGAGGAGGGTTTAGGGTTCAGGGTTCAGGGTTTAGAGTTGAGAGTTTTTCCGAATCCAGCTTTGGGAGTAGCAAGTATCAGATTTCAGATGCCAGATGCCAGATGCCAGAACTCCGGCAGGAGACATCTAACATCTAACATCTCATTAAAAATTTATGATGTTGCAGGGAAATTAGTGAATGTACTTTTTGAAGGAGAAAAGGAGTGGGGGGTTCATACTTTATCGGTTAAGCTCACAGGTGGTGTTTATTTTGTGAAACTCAAAGCAAATGGTCAGGAAATAATCAAAAAACTTATAATAATAAGATGATTTTTTTCTTTGTAATGCTTCTTGAGCCTATTATTGCTCCCGGAACTACCGAGAGTTGGGATGATATGTGGGTGTTGGATGGTCATGTAATAGCAGTGAATGATACTCTTAAAATGTGGTATCTGGGGAAGAGAGAAGCCATTGATGTTTATAATCGCATGGGTATTGGGTATGCGTATTCTGTTGATACAGGTAAGACCTGGCAAAAATATTCTGGTAATCCAGTATTTGTCACAGATAGTTCTTCACAATGGGAACATTCAAGCACAGGGCATGATGGATTATGGGAAGCAACGGTGATTTATGAGAACGGAGAGTATAAGATGTGGTATCAAAGTCGAGGTTATTGCAACTGCTTTAATACTTTATATGCAAGGAGTAATGATGGGATTAATTGGGAACGTAGGAATCAGGGAAAGCCGGTAGTATATGCAGGTTATCATGAAGGAGGTGACCCACGATGGGATTCATGGTATGCTGGAGCAAGGGCGATAATAAAGAAAAACTCTTTGTATTATCTTTTTTATGAGGGAGGAAGTTTTGGTAGTGGTAATCTTTCTCTGGGACTTGCGATTGGGACAAGTGAGACTACTTTTATGAAAATGGATACAAGCAAGCCGGTATTCACGACTGTTGGGACACCTGATACAATATGGGCAGGGGAATCAATAATTCCAAATGTTATTCTTGATGATGGGACTTTCATCTTGATTTACTCACCTAATATTACGCTTGCACCACCTGCTACTGTAGGACTTGCTTTGAGCAAAGATGGGATAAATTGGGAGCGGTATGATAGAAATCCTTTTTGTGATTTCGGTAGAATGGGAATTCCCGGTGGGCAAGTTACATCAGTATATTGGGATATTACACCAGGATTAACGAAAGAATTGATTGCAATATTGAGAAGGATTCCTGCGGGTATATTTTCCTGTAAAATGCCTGTTCTATTGATTAGACCGTAAGAAAATTACACGGACTGTTATTACAATTTATGGGAAGCATTTTTATTATTTTAGCGTTGTGTCAAAATGGTGCAAAGAGCGATTCTTTTAATATGCGGTGTGTTGGAAGATGGGGATTTGGGAGTGCATATAGCGTATGCGTTTCTGATACAATTTGTTGGCTTGGCTCAGGAACTGGAATATATGTGTTAAATATCAAGGACCCTGAATCACCGCAAAAGATAGGTGAGATAATGACTCCTGAGATTGTTCGTGGGCTTTTTGTTCTCGGCAATTATCTTTATGTAGCCGACAGTAAAGAAGGGCTTCGGATAGTTGATATAAATAATCCATCCTTGCCAATTGAGATAGGTGCTTACAAGACAAGAGGTTATGCTCAGAGTGTATATTGTGTAGATACATATGCTTATGTGGTTGATAGGTTTGGACTTTATGTGATTGATATATCTAATCCTGAACTGCCTCAGAAGGTGGGATATTACGAGACGGCTGGTTATGCAACAGATTTATATTGTGATGGTGAATATGCCTGGGTTGCTGATGGAGACTCTGGGCTTCGGGTAATTGATATTAGGAATCCTGATTCACTTAAAGAAGCAGGATTTTGCGATACCAGAGATTATGCCTGTGGGATACATTGTAACAATGGATACGCTTATATTGCAGATTATAACTCTGGAGTTAGTATAATTAGCAGGGCTAACCCTGCCTTTCCTGAAGAAGTAGGACATTACGAAAGTTCATTTCCTGTAGAGGATGTTCATTGTGATAGCACATATGTTTATCTTGCTTGTTTGTATGGGGGGTTTTTTATAATAGATATCTCTGAGCCTTCTTTGCCTGAGAAGGTTGGTGCCTGTGATACAAGAGGTATTGCCCAAAATGTATATTATGATAAGAAATTCGCTTACATTGCGGATAGGCATGGGGGATTGTGTGTAATTGATGTGTCCTCTGATTCTCTGCCTCTGGAAAAAGGAAATTATGCCACTCCAGATAATGCTCAATCTATTTTTTGTGATGATTCTTTTGCTTATCTCGCTGATGGCTGTGCGGGAATTTACAAACTGGATATTGTAAATCCCGAAGCAATTGAGCAAATAGAGCACTACGATACACCTGGGTATGCTACAGACATAAGTTGCTCTCCTAAATATGTTTATGTGGCTGACAGGGAAGGGGGGCTTCGGATACTTGATATAGATTCACTTGAGGAGATTGGATGCTACAATCCGACTTATTGGTCTTGTGCATATGGAACCTGCTGTTATGATAGTTTGGTTTATGTAGCAGATGGAGATTCAGGGCTTCGGGTCTTGGATGTATTAGCTCCTTATGCACCTCATGAGATAGGATATTATACTACTATTGGCTTTGCATCAGATGTATATTATGATAGTTTAGTTTATGTTGCTACCAGAGATTCAGGACTCCGCATATTTGAGATTTCAAAGTGGGGAGCTCCTTTGGAAGTCGGGTACTGGGATAGTCCTTCGCAAGTGTTAGGAGTATATTGTGATTATCCGTTTGTTTATCTTGCTGTTTGGAATTTGGGACTTTATGTATTGGATGTTTCAAATCCCTTAGTCCCTGTTGAAGTAGGACATTATGATACAGATGGATTTGCGTGTGATGTATATTGTGATAATAAGTTTGTTTATGTTGCGAGCGGTAATGGGGGAATATATGTAATAAGTAAAGATTCGCTTCATATGGTGGGACGCTATAGTTCATCAGATTGGACACACGGTGTTTTTTGTAAAGGGTCTTATATTTATGTTGTAGATGGGGGAGCTGGAGTTAAAGTGCTTGAGATTATTGACACAAGTGTGGAAGAAACTCTCAACTCTCAACTCTCAACTCTCAACTTGAAAGTTTATCCAAATCCTTTTACTCAGTTTACAGTTATTAGTTTTCAGTTGCCAGAACTCTTAACTCTTAACTCTCAACTTTTAACTCTCACGATTCACGACATTGCTGGCAGACTTATTCAGGAAATTCCGGTTCACGATGCAGGGTTCACGATTCACGAAATAAGATGGGATGGGAAAAATAAGTATGGGAAAAGAGTACCAGCTGGTATATACTTTTGTAACTTAAGTGGCTCGGTTTCTTCGGTTGCCGAAAAGCTTGTGTTAGTTAGGTAATATGAAAGAATTTATTCGAAGAATCCTGTGGATAGGAGTAATTTTATTTATATATTCGTCCTGCCTGTCAGCTGACCCTTGTGGATTAGACTTGAAGGTTCTTCAAGATTCATTGAACTTGCGAGGTAGTCCCTGGGTTGCAGGAACAACATCTGTTTCTGAACTTTCTTGTGAAGCCAAACGCAAGTTATGTTGTGAGATATTTCCTGACCCTATTGAAGTCTATAGGGATAAAAGTGTAGAAGGTCTTTGCTTCCCTCCTTCTTGGGATTGGCGAAACCATAAAGGACATAATTGGATGACACCTGTCAAGAGTCAACTGGGTTGTTGTTGTTGTGGGTGTTTTGCTACTGTTGCTGGATTTGAATCTCGGCTAAAGATTGTGAACAACCTTCCTGATACAAACATTGACCTTTCTGAGGAATTTTTCATCTCCTGTGATTTCCGCGATTTTGGATGTCATGGAGGAAGTTTAGATTGGTATGCGCAATTTGTGGCAGAGACAGGAGTTCCGGATGAAGATTGTTTTCCATATATAGCAGAGGTTTTGCCCTGTTGTATGTCCTGCCCTGATTGGGAAAATAGAGTCAAGAAAGCTAAAACTTGGAAAACTACATCCTATGTTACAGAATATAAATTACGGATAATGGAAGGACCTTTAGCATGTTTGTTAACTCCTTATTTAGACTTTTTTTATTATAAGGGTGGGGTTTATGAACCTATTATTGGAGAGAAATATGTTCACGCGGTTTGTTTATGTGGATGGGATGATGTAAAAGGAGCATGGCTTGTAAAAAATTCAGGAGGTGAGGGCTGGGGTGAAAAAGGATACGCTTGGATACGTTATGGTGAGGAGGAATTAGTGGGCCCCGGACATCCAGTCTGGTTAGAGGTAGAAGCATCTAAAGATTTTAGAGACAGTTTAGAGTTTAAAGTTGAGAGTTTAGAGTTGAGGGTTTGTCCAAATCCATTCAGAGAGAAAACCGTTATTCGTTATTCGTTAAGTGCAAATCAGATAATTGATGATTTGCGATTCACGATTCACGATATCGCTGGGAGATTTGTTCGGGAAATTCCGACTCACGACTCACGAATCACGAATCACGAAATAGTGTGGGCTGGCAATGATGAATTAGGAAATAAAGTAACACCTGGTATTTATTTCTTGCGAGCCGAATTAGATAATAAAAAGTATATCAAGAAAGTAGTTTTATTGAAGTAGAGGCATCTCAAGATTGCAAGAGAGAGATAGGTAGGAATGTCTGTTTTACTAAAATCTTGCGTAGCAATGAGACTTTCACTTTAAAAAAGGAGAAAATATGTGGATTTTCTTATGGTTTTGTTTAATTTCCAATCCGTCAGCTCACAACGAGTCTGCCCATACGGGTCTTGAGACGACCGATGGTTCGAAGAATCCTGTCGCAGACTCCTTTGGAGCGGAAGAAAAGGCAGGTTTTGATTCTTTAAATATGAATTTTGTGGGTAATTGGCCCTTTGGGTCGGGGTCTTGGGCTGTTGCAGCTGATTCTTCAAGGGGAATTGTTTTTTTGGGAGCAAGTGGAGGAGTGTATTCAATAGATGTAAATACTCCCTCAAACCCGATAAAGATTTCCGAAGGAATTCATACCAGAGGACTTGTTCGTGATTTATTTTATAGAGATAGCACTCTCTACATAGCAGACGGAAAAGGAGGATTTGAGATATGGAATGTCAAAAACTCAGGTAATCCAGAAAAACTTGGGTATTATCTTACGAGTGGTAAAGCATGGGGTGTTGGAGTTAGTGGGGATTACGGATATATTGCAGATTATAGTTCTGGACTTTGTATTATAGATATTAAGAATCCCAACAATCCACAAGAGCTTGGTTCCTGTGAAGGAATCGGATATGCATACAATGTAGCAGTATCAGGAGATTACGCATATATTGCAGATTGCAATAACGGACTTCGGGTTATAGATATTTCTGATTCTTCTAATCCGCAAGAGGTTGGTTTATACACTGCACCGAGTTATACAGAGGCCGTAGCACTGAGTGGAAATTACGCATATGTCGCTTGCTATGACTCTGGGCTTCGCATAGTGGATATTAGTGATTCTTCTAATCCTCATGAGGTGGGCGCATATGATACTCCTGGCTATGCATTAAATGTAGCGATAAGAGGTACTTATGCTTATGTAGCAGATTGTAATCACGGGCTTCGTATAGTGGATATTAGTATAGCTTCTAACCCTCATGAAGTGGGTGCGTGTGACATATCAGGGTTTTTATTTGATGTGGTGGTATTTGGGAACTATGCATATGTGGCAGATGAACTTGCTGGACTTCGGGTTATAGATATTAGTGACTCCTCTAATCCTCAAGAAGTAGGAATTTATAAAATTCCTCATCATGCATACGGTGTCGCAATAGATGGAAATTATGCCTATGTTGCAGACTGCAAGGCTGGACTTCGAGTGCTGGATATCGCAGACCCATCGAATCCTAAAGAAATTGGATGCAAGGAAACTCCAGGGCGACTTCGAGATTTAGCGATAAAAGGAAACTATGCGTATGTAGCGAATGGTATATGCGGGCTTGGTGTTTATGATATAATGACTCCATCGAATCCAATATATATAAGAGAATGCCCACTAACGGGTTATTCCTGGGATATAGCGATAAATGATAGTTATGCGTATGTTGCAGCTCAAAATTCTGGATTACGGGTTATAGATATAAAAGACCCCCGAGAACCTCATAGTATAGGATTTTGCCCTGTGTGGCAGACAAGAGCTGTTACGGTATCAGGAAATTATGCTTATGTTGGAGATGGACCCTTTGGGGTTCATATTATAGATATCAGTAACCCTTATCATCCAGAGAAAAAAGGTAGTTATGTTACACCTGGAAATGTATTAGCCGTGGCAGTATCAGGAGATTACGCATATATTGCAGATTGCAATAACGGACTTCGGGTAATTGATATTAGGAATCCTGATTCACTTAAAGAAATAGGATTTTGCGATACACCCGGCAATGCAGAGGATGTGGTAGTACTTGGAGACTATGCGTATGTAGCAGATTGTGGAAGTGGAGTTCGTGTTATAGATATTTCTGACCCTTTTAATCCGAAGGAAGTTGCCTTTTATGATACTCCGGGATATGCTCTGGGAATTGCTGTTGATGGAGAATATATATATATAGCAGACAAGAATGCGGGAATTCAGATTTATAAAATTTCATTTACAGGAGTGGCAGAAAAGAGTGATCGCGACCTCTATGTTGCGAGTTCTTGGATTAGGACAAGAATGGGAAAAGGAGGCGTTCTTGTAGAATATAGCTTACCTCTCTTAACTCTCAACTCCCAACTCCCAACTATTTTCTTATATGATGTTCTTGGAAGAGAGATTGACAAGTTTGAGCTTGATACAAAAACTCGTCCCTCCCAACCCCTAACCCCTAATCCCCAAACCCTAGCTCACGAGTTCTGGATTGATATGAATAACTATGCAAATGGAGTTTATTTTATTAAACTAACCCTGCCAGACAGAACTACAAAGAAGTGCAAGTTCATCTGGGTTCAATAGACTTTAATTTAAGACATACGAGAGTTCTATGTTCCAGTAGCTACAATCATAAATATAAGGTGACATCCTGACCCACAATTTTAATGGGGTTGCTTTCATAGATAATCCTAAGCATATAGGATAATCAGAAAAGAATGTAAAAGTATTGATTCTATCATGTTCAATATGGTTTATGCTATGGCCTATACACTGGGAAAAATTACCTAATATTGAAAAATTACCTAAAAGTTGTTCAACACCAACTCCTAAACTAAAGATTATTTTCGTATCTCGCTTTAATCCTGCTATCAAAGGGTGTGGAGGTCTATAATAGTATAAATATTCTAATTGCCCGATTGTATAAATTTTTGAGGTAGGAGTATTCACTAATGGTGCACCTACTCTATCAAAGACAGTAATAAAATAATGAGAAGAAGTATCAATTAAAGAAATATAAGTGATAGAGAAATAATTATTAATTCTTCCCTTAATTCCTATACCAGCATTTATGACGGTTTCATTAATTTTTGGGGATTCAGACGGCCAATGCCAATAGCCTTTGTACCGAAATTTAGAAAAAGTAATTACTCCATTTACAAGCTCGTTCAAAATCATACCCAAACTGAAAGAATGTACCCTCTCATCTACTGGAATGCCGGAATAATGAGAATAATCTCGGTCATCATAACTATATAAATATCCTATGCCTAAACTTTGTTTTCCCATTTTTCGAGCATAAACTATACCTATTTTCTTGTCGTTTAAATCAGTTAACTTTTTTATAGAGAAAGGCAAGATAGTTCTTATGTAAACACTGAAGCCAAAATTAGTTAGTATAGCACTTCTTATATGGTAATCATCATAATAACGGTAAGGATAATTCCGCTCGTGGCCATTAAAATATAGTCTGTTTTTTGTTATATTAGCAGCCGATGCAGGATTAAGGAATATATCTGTTAAAGTATCTGGTATAATTCCAGGGGATAGAGGACCTAGTAATTCAGTTCGCACAGATAATTCAGGTATCCACAGATACTCTGGCCTTTGCGACCATAACAATAATAAGAAAAGTAATTTAATCCCCATAAGAAAGACTGACTTCCCAATAATTTGTATTAAATGGTTCGAAGAATCCTGTGGAGTGGTTGCCCATACTCACTGTCGCGGTAAATGGTGAACATTTATAAGTAAATCCCATTGAAATGAACTTGTCTGCCTCTACTTCTTTCTCAAAATACTTAATTTGTATTGTATACCCACCATATAAACTTAATTGTTTAAATGCATTAAAATCTAATACGAGTGGGATAGAGTATTTAATGTGCTCATTCTCCCACTCAATTTTTATCGCTTTTACAAATGAACCTCTTTGCAAATGATTTATATGGTACGCACCCACAAAATTAAGCTTATTATCAGGTAAAGTACTTAATAAAAAAGCAACTCCATAATTAGGAGATGCGTGAGAAAAATAAGTTAATGATTCGAATGCTTCTGCAGTGTCTTCCTTTGAAGTTATTATAGAGAGAGAAGTATTGGTGGGAAAAATGAAGCCAAGCTTAGCCCCTAATATATAATTCCATCCCTCACTCCAGGGATATCTATACCACCAATCTTTACGGTCAACAAAAATTGAAGTTCCATACTTTATATTACCATCGTAGCCAAAAAATATTTCGCCTCTATTATGTTCGTGTAATTCATTACGACGAGGAGCTTCTTCTGAAAGTGATACCATTCCACCGAGACAAGTTTTGTTGGTGTTTATTATAGGAAATATAGTTCTGTAAGCCACGAAATCACGATAGTGTTCCTTTAACCTCAAAAGGTCTAACCAATATTTGTTAACATCAAGCACGGATGCCGGATTCCAAATTGCATTTATACTACTATCTGGGTAAATACCAAAAAGTGTATAACTCGTAGCTTGCTGTTTTACCGATGGGAAGGTAAAAATATGCTCAAGAGAGAGAAATAAAAGAAATAACATATAATTTAATTATCTTCAGAGTACCAAAGAAGTCAAGTCTTTATCAGAGGTGGGTAGGCAAGCTTTTATGCCTTGCAATAAATATGGGTAGGTTGAAACCCTCGCTTCAACCATCTTGAATTATCTCATAAGGCATATTTTCAGTGTTTTTGTATGAGTTTTACCCTGTGATTTTGCAGATAATTTGCTAAAATATACACCTGTTGCAAGTTTCTCTCCAGAATTATCAGTCGCATCCCATCTTGTAGTATAACAACCTGCGTTTCTCGGTTCATCTATAAGAGTTGCTACTTTTTCTCCAAGTAAATTATAAATACTAATATTCACATTAGAATCTTCTGGTAATCCAAATTTAATTTCCGTGGAATTAGAGAAAGGATTAGATGAATTCTGAGAGAGCAAGAATTCATTGGGTAAACTTAATTTCCCTTCTTCTGTTCCTGCATCAGGTTCTAACTTTATAAGCCATAACTCTCTCACAGGGGGAACAATGGGCGAAGTTTCTCCACTAATGATATATCCTCCATCTGTGGTCTGCTGAACACACCAACCTATATGGTATCCGTCAGGATTACCCAGAATCTTTGTCCACAGAGTATCACCTGATGTATCTGTCTTTAAAATCCAAAGAATACCGCCAGCATTTTCTCCCGCAATGACATATCCGCCATCCTGTGTCTGCTGGACAGAATAGCCTATATCGGTACCCATGCCACCACAGCCAAAAGTCTTATCCCACTCTTTATCACCCAGCGAATCTGTCTTTATTAACCAGACATCTCCTGTTGGTTCACCATAGGACCTTGTTTCTCCAGTTATGACATATCCATCATCCGAGGTTTGCTGAACACACTTTCCTGCATCACCATTGGTTCCGCCAAAAGTCTTATCCCACTCCTTATTACCCAGTGAATCTGTTTTTATAAGCCAGACATCCGGCCCACTTGCATCAAAGTCTATCCATCCAGTAATGATATATCCACCATCCTGAATCTGTTGAACACACTTTCCTCCCTCATAACCACCGGTACCGAAAGTTTTATCCCATTCTTTTTCACCCAGTGAATCTGTCTTTATTAGCCAAACATCGTACTCACCTGCACCATAGGACTTCGTATATCCTGTTATTATATATCCACCATCCTGAGTCTGCTGGACACTTTTGCCTTCTTCACTCTCGGTTCCACCAAAAGTTTTATCCCACTCTTTGTTGCCCAGGGGATCTGTTTTTATAAGTCCAACATCTCCAGTTACAGCTCCTGTCATAACATATCCGTCATCTTGTGTCTGCTGGACAGAATAGCCACAAGATTTACCGCCAAAAGTTTTATACCACTCCTTATTACCCAGCGAATCTACCTTTAAAAGAGGCATACCCTGAGGACTCTCAGATGTATTTATACTTCCTGTTATGATATATCCGCCATCTTGTGTCTGCTGGACAGAATAGCCGATTTTCATTTCCTTGAATTTTCGTGTCCATGCAGTATCAGGTGCTTCTGCACATAAACTCGTGTCTCCAAACAATAAAACACCAACAAAAATAGGCAAAAAATACTTCTTCATAATTACACCTCCTAATATTATTTTACTTCCTTTTCACAAAAAGTCAAGTGAGATTATATAATTTCTTGGATTGACACATAACCCGAAATAATTGGTGCTTGACTTATTAGAAATTAGGAGTTAGGGTTTAGGGATTAAATTAAGAAGGAGATAACTTGAAAGAACTGGGTGTAAAGAAAGGAACAATATTAACATTTGGAGGAAGGAGCTTATATTTTGTCTTTGCCTTTATATCCGGGATTATTATTGCACGAACAACTGGCCCACAAGGCAAAGGAATTTACTCTCTTGTAATTCTCACTGCAAGTCTTGTGGCAATATTGACAGGGATTGGAGTTGGCACTGCAAATGCCTGTTTTGTTGGACGCAAGCCAGATAGAATTCCGTCTATTATCACAAACTCAATATTTTTAATGATTCTATGTTCCATTTTGCTTGGAGGTCTTTTTTTAATTTTCCAGAACTTTCAGATATTTGAACCAACTAAACTTATGTTCGTCGGGATTGCATTTGCAATTGTTCCATTCATACTGCTTATGAGCTTATTTAATGAGATTTTACATGGGATGAATAAAATCCTGGAGTTTAGTTTGATTAGAATAGTAGCTCCATTTATACAGGTGGTTATTTTATGTATCTTACTCAAGGTGTTAAACTTGAAATTAGCACTTATGGGATGGGCAATATCGCAAATAGTAATGACAGTTTTAACTGTTTTAATTCTTTTCAAGAATACAGGTAGGATTAATTCCGTAGATTTAGACTTAAGTTTATTTCGTGAGTCGCTTGTTTTTGGTCTTCAGGTATGGATTGCACAGCTTGTTGGAATGCTGAATCTCAGGATTGATATGTATCTTGTGGCTTATTATTTAACTCCTCGTGATGTAGGATATTATTCAACAGCAGTCGGGATAGCTGAATTTCTCTGGTATATACCGAGTTCTATAGCTATAGTTATGCTTCCTGTGTTCACGCGAATGGATGCAAAGAATGCCAGAGAATTAGCTTGCAAAGGAATAAGACTCTCGTTGTTTTCGGGCGTGGTTTTATTAGTTCTTTTATTAAGTGTGGGAAGATTTATTGTGCCTGCAATATATGGAAAAGCATTCCTTGGGGCAGTACTTCCGCTTAGCATACTTTTGCCCGGAGTTGCTGTGTATGGAATGGCTCATATTACGAGCACATATTTTAATGGACATATTAGCAGACCAATCATAAATACTGGCTTAGCGGCTATGTCCTTGATTATAAACGTTGTGTTGAATATAATATTAATACCAAAAATGGGAATAGCTGGAGCGGCACTCAGTAGCACGATTGCATATATATTAGCAATAGGAGTGTGTATATATATATTTACAAGGTTATCGGGTTCATCTGTAAAAGATATGCTGTTTGTGAGGAAAGACGACTTCAAAAGCTATTTGCAGATTTTTCGTAGAGAGAGTTAAGGTGAAACTTTCAATCAGTATAGTAAGTTACAATACAAAGGAGCATTTAAGAGCCTGCCTTGATTCTATTCAAAAGAATTTAAAGGATATAGAATATGAGATTGTTATAGTTGATAATGATAGCAAGGATGGAAGCGTCAGGATGATAAAGGAAGAATTCCCTGAGATCCGTTTAATAGAAAATAAAGAAAATCTTTTTTTTGCCTGTGCTAATAATCAAGCAATAAGAGCAAGTAAGGGTAAATATATATTACTTTTAAATTCCGATACTTTGATTTTTGATAATTCAATAAAGGATATGATTCTCTTTATGGAGCAAAATCCTGATGTAGGAGCTCTTGGTGGTAAGATGTTATACAGCGATGGAGGAGATCAAGGCAATGGCTGGAAGTTTCGCATTCCTCTAAAGTGTATTTTTTCTCAGGACCCTGTTTGGAGACTTTTCGGAAAAAGATTCAGAATAAAGAGAAAAGAGTCTATTGTGCCGAAAGAAGTGGATGTAGTGTCAGATGCTTTTATGTTGGTGAGCCGTCAAGCGATTTTTGAAGCAGGACTGTATGACGAGAGGTTTAAATTATATTATACGGAAGATGACATTTGTCACAAGTTAAAGCGAAAAGGGTGGAAATGTTATTATTTCCCCTCTGCTTGCGTTGTCCATAAGCTGTTTGGTTCAAGCAAAGGAGCGAGCAAATTGGCTTGGATAAAGTTAACCGACAAACTAAAATATTACCAGAAGTATCATGGATTATGGATAACAATGGGAATAGGGTTCTTCTCGTTGATTGATTTTGTTATGCATTTATTAGGAGGATTGAAGAAATGCCAGGAATAGCAGGAATAATTAGTGAATCGTTAATCGTGAACCCTGCATCGTTAATCGTTAAGGAGATGACTAATTCAATGAAACACGAGGATTTTTATTCACTCGAGACTTATGCAAATGAGAATGTAGCTCTGGGAATTACATCTTTTTCCAATAAACTCATTTTTAATGAAAAAAAGACTCTGCTCGGACTGATTTCTGGAGAGTTTTTTGGTGAAGGAGTAAATTCACTTTTAGATTTATATGAGCAAGAGGGGATGAAGTTTTTATCTAAAATAAAGGGAGAGTTTGTTTTAGTAATATATGATATAAAGAAAGGCAAGCTTTTTATTGCCTCAGATAGATATGGATTTAAGCCATTGTATTATATAGAGTTGTTTGACAAGTTTATTTTCGCCTCTGAGATTAAGGCAATTATTAAATATCCGAAAGTGAAGCGAGAAATTGATTCAACTGGGTTGGCAGAATATGCTCTTTTTAATTATCCCCTTGGGGAACGGACATTGGTCAAAAATATACAGAGGTTTCCGGCTGGTGAGATATGGGAATTTAATGTAGGGACGGGTCAGCGACTCACCCCTACGAAAAGAAAGTATTGGGAATTTAATACATTGCTTGAAGGAGAAAGAATATCTGCTCGCGATGGGCTTGAGCAAGGTGGAGAGATTTTTCGCAAAGCTGTAAGGGATTTGCTGAAAAGGGAAGATAAAATTGGGCTTACTCTTAGTGCAGGATACGATAGTCGGGCAATATTATCTGCCTGTAAGAGTGAGATAACCTCGCCTTTGCAGGTTAAAGCTCTTACTTTTGGGAAAAAGACAGACAAGGAAGTTCTAATAGCAAGCAAATTAGCACAAATAGTGGGATGTGAGCACTTGATGCAGGAATTTGAAAAGGATTTTACTGATAGAATAATGGACTTTTTATATCGAACTGTTTGGATTACAGATGGGTTGTGCAATATAACACATTCTGGACTATTATATATATTTAAGAAGCAGAGAGAGTTTATGAATCCTTGTTTTGCTGGGTTTGGAGGAAGTGAGATAATTCGTGGGCTACAAGATACAGGACTTACCTTCTCCAGAAACTCAAAGTATCTTCTTTTTTCTGAAACTCCACAAGGAACTTTCCAAGATATTGGATTCTTTTCTCCTGAACTTTTGAAGGATGTCGGGGATTTTACGATTTGCGATGCAGGGTTCACGATAAACGAACGTGCCTTATTTTTCTTGCTCAATGAGGTTATCAGAAAATATTATGGGGCAAATGTTGCACTTATGAGTTCACAGGTCCCTGTAAGGCTTCCCTATATAGACCATGATTTTTTGAAATTCATTTTACGGACTCCCTTTTCAATTTTGCATACTACTTCGTTTTCTCAAAATCCGCTTGAGAGGTTAAAAGGTCAGAGGTTTTCAGCAAGCGTTATTAAATATAATGATGCAAGACTTCTTGGAGTCCCGACAGACAGGGGATATTTGCCAAAATGGAATCTCAGTAGTTTTGGATTGCCTGTGATATTTTGGCACCAAATTCGCAGAAGATTAGCAGGAGCATATTGTGATACACCCCTGTATAGATTTATGAGATTAAGTGTCAAGCATATTTTAGAAGAGTCTCAAACTTTAAAGCGAGATTATTACAATGTAGCTAAAATAAAAGAGGCAGTAAAACGATACCCAAATTGGAATTTGCCGGAGTGGCGGGAGCTATCAAAAGTAGTAACATTTGAACTCTGGTTAAGGCAGTTTATATAGTTATTGATTTGTCCACGGGATTCTTCGAACTGTGAAAGAAGGAGGAAATTCTCTGTTTGAGGAGATTAAGGTTCTTTCCTTTTAGCGCAGAAACAAACACTGCGTCTGGATATTTCCCTTTGAGGACAGGCATAAGGTCATAATTCAGGTCGGTTTTATTAAATACATAGATTATCGGATGCTCAAGAATGCCAAGGTCTTCAAGTATCTGGTTTCCTGCAAGTAGTTGAAGCTCGCAATGTGGATGAGATATATCTATTACATGAAGTCTGAGGTCTGCCTCAATTGCCTCCTGGAGAGTGGATTTGAAACTTGCTATTAGTCCATGTGGCAATTTCCTTAAGAATCCCACCGTGTCAGTGAGGAGAATTTTGTGAGCTGGCTTCTGGATATTATCTGCTAAATAAAGAACACGAGTTGTGGAATCAAGGGTTGAGAACAATTTATCCTCTACCAGAAGGTCAGAATGTGTAAGTCGGTTCATCAAGGTTGATTTTCCAGCATTTGTATAGCCAACCAGTGCTACTCTAAAAAGATTCTTCCTCCGAGACGACTGGATTTTCTTGCTGAGTTCAATAGATTTGAGTGTCCTTTCAAATGATTTTATATGGTCCCTTATCCTTCTGCGATCTATTTCAAGTTTCTTTTCTCCCGGTCCACTTGTTCCAATACCGCCGCCGAGTCTTGATAATGCAACTCCTTTACCCGTGAGTCTTGAGAGTCTATACTTTAGTTGAGTAAGTTCAACTTCAACTTTGGCGGCTTTTGAATGAGCGTGCTTGGCAAATATATCAAGTATAAGCTCGGTTCGGTCTATTACTTTCCTATCGGTGATTTCTTCAAGATTTCTTAATTGAGTGCCCGTTAGCTCTTCGTCAAACACGAATGTATCAATATCAAGCTCCTGGGCTATTTGGGCAAGTTCCTGAGCTTTCCCCTTGCCAATAAAGAATCTGGGCTCAAGTCTATCACGACGCTGGAGTATGCGTTCTATGACTTCGCCTTCTGCTGTCTTGACAAGTGCGGCAAGTTCATTAAGCGAGTCAAGTTTCTCCCACCGCTCATCGTATTTAGTTAAGACACCTACAAGGAATGTTTTTTCCATACAAAAAACCTTTATCTAACTGGATTAATCTCAAGATCCGTATGAACTGGATTTTAGTCCTATAATCTTTATCTCATAGAGTCTGCGACCTGTCAATCCTGTCTAAATTCTTCATTCCTCTCCCCAAATCATTCATTTCTCTCTGTGGGAAAGGTCTCCTGACCTTGAGAATCGAGACCAGAGGTCTCTCCCACACTAACGAATTATCGTCAGCTTCCTCGTTGCATTGAAATCATTTGCCTCTACTCTCACAAAGTAGATGCCGTTGGTGAGTTCCTCAAGATTTATCTCAACATCCTGCTTCGTTGTTAAAACCTGCTTTACTAACTTGCCTGATATGTCATGAATCTTGATGCTTGCTCCCTTGCTCGCTTGATAGCTTGATAGCTTGATGACTGCCTTCCCAAGCGATGGATTCGGATATATCTGTAATCTCCAATCTCCAATCTCTAATCTCTTGTCTCTTTCCTCAACTCCCACTTCCGGTCCTACCCTTATAAGATAGACCCCACAAAAAGAACATGTCATTCCTGCGATTATAAAGCCACCATTCGCACACTCCTGAATAGAATAGCCATAATCATAAGAAGTTCCGCCATAAGTTTTTGTCCACAGTGTATCACCATCTGCATTAGTTCTTACAAGATAGACATCGCTCCTGCCAGCACCAAAAGACCATGTCCGTCCTGCAATTATAAAGCCCCCTTCATCACACTCCTGAACAGAATAGCCATTATCCTCAGAAGTTCCGCCATAAGTTTTAGTCCACAGTGTATCACCATCTGAATCAGTCCTTATAAAATAGACATCCCTCTCGCCCTCGCCAGCACCAAAAGAAAATGTCCCTCCTGCAATTATAAAGCCACCGCCTGCACACTCTTGAACAGAATAGCCCCAATCCTTGCGAGTTCCGCCATAAGTTCGAGTCCACAGTGTATCACCATCTGCATTAGTTCTTATAAGATAGACATCACCATTACCAGCACCAAAAGAAGATGTCTCTCCTGCAATTATAAACCCTCCGGATGCCTGTCCCGATTTTGTCGGGGCACACTCCTGAACAGAATAGCCATTATCCTCAGAAGTTCCGCCATAAGTTTTAGTCCACAGTGTATCACCATCTGCATTAGTTCTTATAAGATAGACATCACCATTACCAGCACCAAAAGAAGATGTCTCTCCTGCAATTATAAAGCCACTATCTGCACACTCTTGAACAGAATAGCCATAATCCTGTTCAGTTCCGCCATAAGTTTTAGTCCATAGGGTATCACCAGTTGTATCTGTTCTTATAAGATAGACATCACTCTCGCCAGCACCAAAAGACTTTGTCCATCCTGCGATTATAAAGCCACCTTCTGCACATTCCTGAACAGAATAGCCCTTATCCCGGTCAGTTCCACCATAAGTTCGGGTCCACAGTGTATCCCCATCTGCATTTGTCCTTATAAAATAGACATCACCAGAGTCAGCACTAAAGAAATGTGTCCATCCTGCGATTATAAAGCCACCTCCTGCACACTCCTGAACAGAATGGCCATCACTATAGTTAGTTCCGCCATAAGTTTTTGTCCACAGAGTATCAGGTGCATCGGCAATTGCAGGTGCGGACACGATAAATTGTGTCCCTACAAAAGCCCATACTCTCAACAAATTACGCATATCTCCTCCTTCCTGCTATCTGCAAGTCGTTCACAGACCTCTGCAAGTCGTTCACAGACCTCTGGGAGTCATTCCCAGACATCAGTGAGTCGTTCACAGACCTCTGGGAGTCATTCCCAGACATCAGTGAGTCGTTCCCAGACATCAGTGAGTCGTTCCCAGACATCAGTGAATCGTTCCCAGACATCAGTGAATCGTTCCCAGACCTCCGTGAGTCGTTCCCAGACCTCCGTGAATCATTCCCAGACCTCCGTGAGTCGT
>JAUWHX010000078.1 GCA_030605695.1 bacterium
AGCTTCTTTCCTATACTTTTAGATTTTAAAGACAGGTTAATCTCTACAATGCCATAATCCTCAGTAAGATGCAGAACTTCCTCAACTTTCTTTTTCTCAAATCTTTTTCTTATCAAAAGCTTTTTTTCAATATATCTAGTAAATTTCCTTGTCCAGCCCTTATGTGAGGCGATTTTATAAAAAATAAAGAGCCCAAAAATCAGCAATATCAATTGAAAAGGGATTTGGAAAACAGGACTTTTTGTGAACGATACAACAAGTGTAGTTACTATACCTATCAATCCTGCATTACCCAAGACCATTAAAATCATTACAATCCGCCGTCTTTTGTCATATTTCACTATTAACTCAGAATCACTTGTAGTGAACCCGGTTCTGGTAAATGCAGACAATGCCTGAAAGTATGCTCTTTTCTCATCAAGTCCTGTGAGCTTTAAAGCTATTGCTGCAATCTTTACTATAAGAGCAGATATAATAATTATTGCAAGTACTGGAATTATTAGCAACATTCCTTTCATCTTATTATTTTGAGTTTTTATACTGACATGCCTGGTGCATAAATGCTTCAAGTCTTGTCTGGGTAGTTGGCTGGTCAATTCCATCATAGGCAATATTTAAATAGGGAACACTATACTTTTCTTTCACCCGTGCCATAACCCCAGCTGTATTTGTCCCCGGCATACAGGTAAATGGCATTACGGTTATTACGCCATCTATCCCATTTTGCATAAAATCTATACATTTTCCCACTGTAAGAACAGCTTCTCCCTCAACCGTTTGATGTAAATAAGGATTAGAGTGTGAAAACAACTCTTTGGTTGTCGGCTCCTTTAAATGATTTAAACATCCATCAACTCCTTTTTCTATTTTGCGAAGAGCCCAATTCTGCCAGAAACCTTGTAGCCAATATGTAATTAGCTCTTTGTAATTCTTGTCTGCAATGCTATCCTCTTTTCGTCTGAAGTTTGTATAAAAGAACCATTCCGTAGTTCCTGCCAGTTCTACTTCTCCTCCAAGTTCCTCTATTCTCCTTACAATATTATCATTTGCAAAAGGATGATTTCGGACATATATCTCTCCGGTAATTCCTATCAAAGGTTTTAGCTCACGGCTGACAGGCAAGGCAAGAAACTTATCTCTTATAATAGGCATTACTTTGGCTATATCGTCTTTTCCCTCAACCTCCTTGCAAATTAAATCAAGACACTCTCTATAAATCTTATCTACTTCTCCTTTATTTCTTTCATAAGGTCTTGTGGACCGTGCAAGTTTGTCTAAAACATCAACTGCACACATTCCATACCAGGCTCTACGGTCAAAATCCTGCCCATATGCTTTTAAAGTTTCATAAAAACCTTTTGCCTGATTTGGTGAAATTATTGGAACATTCTCATAACCAAGCTCATTCAGTATAAGTCTCTGGAGTGCATTATACTGTCCAAACCTACAGGGACCACTTGCCTCTGGCATAAAAAATGCAATCTTTTCTCGCTCCATATCAGGAGATTTTGACTTGAGAACCTTTATCATATCCCCTGTTGTTAATATACAAGGGAAACATTCCTTGCCGGAAGTGTATTTTCTGCCAAGTTCAAGAGCTTCTGAATCTGTTGGAGGCATCACCTGTGCAGGAATACCGCAATGTCTAAATGCGGCTGCAACTATCTCTGAGTGATTTCCCATAAATGGAATAAGCAAAGTCCTTTCTTTTTCTTTGAGAATCTGAGCTTTCTTCTGAACTCTAACCCCTAACTCCTGACCCCTAACCTCTTTATTTTTTATTGAGTCTAAAAATGCCTCACACCTTGTTATAACACCTGCTGGAGCAGAATGTTCATCAACCTCAATTATTAAATGTGGCTTATCTCCAAGTTCTTCTTTAAAATGCCTTATTACAAAAGAATCTGCACCACATCCAAAATTTGTTATATACACAGAATAGAGATTCGGATATTGCTTTATTACTTCAGCTGCTGCTAAAATCCGCTGTCCATACTTCCAATACATATTTGACCATTTCTTCCCTACCGCAATACTTTCAAGAGGCAAAAAATCCATAGGTATTACAAGCACTCCTAAATCACTTAATATCTTTGGAATATCTAAATTTAATCCTCTATCACAGGTATTATAAGGCCTTCCGACTAACACAATTGCCGGTTCATTTATCTTGCCAAGAATATCTGCTCCTTCTTTCTTTATAGTTGCATAAAAGTTATCCTGTGATTTATTAGCTGAATCAATTGCTCTGATTACATCATTTTTTCTCTTGCCTAAACTATTGCCAACACGAATTAAAGCATTCTCAAGCCATTTCTTCCCCCTTTTGAGATATAAAACAGGACTAATAAGTTTCACCCCGCTTAAATCAATTGCTGACTTAATTAGATAAGGAATAGCTTGAACGAATGGGCAAGCATAGGTCTCTTGAACTTGAGAATACTCCTCTTGCATTGAAATCACACTGGGCAGAAATATATAATCCACGCCTTTTTCTATTAAATTCAATATATGCCCGTGGCATGCCTTTATTGGAAAACAATGGTCAGAAACAGTTGCTTCTACCCCCTGATGAATGATACTCTTGTTTGTTGAATCTGATAAAACTACCTTATATCCCAATTCCTTAAAGAATGTTGTCCAAAAGGGTAAATACTCATAAAATATAAGTGCTCTTGGAATACCAATTGAGAGTTGAGAGTTGAGAGTTGAGACTTGAGACTTGAGACTTTTTAGCAATAACGCCTCCCGAATCCCAAACAAATCAACTTCTCGCTTCTTGCTTCTCGCTTCTCGCTTCTTTTCATACTTCTCACACCTTGAGCCATAATATAGCGGTTCCTCTCCTTCAAGCAATACTTTCTTTATCTCACAGTGATTAGGACAGCCATCGCACTCAAACCTCTCAATATCATACTTCCTTTCAGATAAATCAAATCCCTTAAACTTTGTATTTTGCATTTTGCATTTTGCATTTTGCATTGTAAGCATTGCCACTCCTATTGCTCCTGTTACATCATTATTGGGAGGGACTTTTATATCTCGTCCCAATATTTCCTGAAAAGCCGCAACTATCGCCTTATTAAAAGCAACTGCTCCTTGAAAGAATATATTATTCCCAATTTTCTTTCCAGCTACAACTTTGTTGAGATAATTTTGAGCAATAGAGTATGCAAGCCCTGCCGCAAGGTCTTCACGCAATGCTCCCTTTTGTTGCCAGTTGGTCAAACTTGATTGCATAAAAACAGTGCACCTATCCCCAAGTCCTATTGGTGATTGACTCTTAAGTGCACATTCTCCAAACTCTTCTTTTATATTCAAATTGAGTCGTTCTGCTTGCTCCTCCAGGAAGGAACCTGTTCCAGCCGCACATACTTTATTCATCTCAAAATCACATATAACTCCATTTTGCAAGCTAATGTATTTTGAATCCTGCCCACCTATTTCAAAGATTGTATCTACATCAGGGTCTATCTCAGCTGATGCTCTTGCCTGACTCGTAATCTCATTTTTCACAAGGTCTGCTCCCACGAGGTCTCCTATCATATATCTTCCGCTTCCTGTAACCCCTACTCCTTTCACTTTCACTTTTTTACCTACTTCTTCTCCTATCTCGCGAATCCCGCGCAATACAGCATCTATGGGCTTGCCTTGAGTCCAGAGATATTTCCGTGCAATAAGTTTCTTATCCTTATCTATAAGCACCACATTTGTTGAAATTGACCCAACATCTATCCCCATCCACACTTCGTTAACCGTATAATCGTTATTCGTATAATCGTCACGATTCACGATTTCCGATTCACGATTCACGAAAATAAGGGGCTTTAGTGCATTGCGATTCTCCTTATGATTATCCAAAAACTCCAGTATCTTCTCTAAATCTGCACTTTGCACTTTGCATTTTGCATTTTGCATTCCCGATAGGGTGGCTCCTATAGCCCCCATTGATGCGAAATGCTGTGGCACAATAAACTCGCTATCCTTAAGCCCAAGCATCTCTTTAAACGCTCTCCTCATTCCAAGATTGTAAGCTATGCCTCCCTGAAACGAGACAGATGGAATGAACTTCTTGCCCTTTGCAATTACTGATTTAAAGTTCCTTGCAAGTGCAAAACACAGTCCCGCAACTATGTCTTGTGCAGGAGTCCCCTCTTGCTGTAGATGTATCATATCTGTGTTCGCAAATACACTGCATCTGCCGGCTATTCTTGGGGGGTGATTTGAGCTGAGCCCAAGTTCTGAAAACTCCTCAATATTAAGCCCGAGCCGAGATGCTTGCTGGTCTAAAAAGCTTCCTGTCCCAGCCGCACAAAGTGTGTTCATCGCAAAGTCCGAGATAGAATGCATTTCGTTCTTGCGTTCTATAGATATGAATTTTGAGTCCTCGCCTCCTATCTCAATAATTGAGCGGACTTCGGGATACATCTGCCAGGTTGCCTGTGCCTGAGCAATTACTTCATTTACAAATGGAATACCCAGAATTTCAGCAAGAAGCTTACCTCCAAACCCTGTTGCCGACATATAAACCACATTATCTTTGAACTTTGAACTTTGGACTTTAAACTTTTCAAGTATATCTTTCAACTCCTGATATGCTTTCCGAAGTGGATTACCCTCTATCCTCACATACCTTTCTTCCAGTATTTTAGGCGGGGGATGAACCCTCGCGCTACAATCTTTATTAAAGCTTGCATCTAAAACTACAATATTTATTGAAACCGACCCTATATCTATACCTATATAAATCTTATCCATTTAGTGTGATGGTAACACTCTCTTCTCCTTTGTTAAGACAAGAGAACCCTTTTTCATTTCTGTTACCTTGTTAATAAGACATTCTAATTCTTGATAAGATATTCCTACTTTCGAGAAGCATCCCTTTTTCCAACGTTGATACCAGGAGCAACTTGGATGTGGGATAATAACTATTCCTTTTCTTGCCTTATAAGCTGATTTATTACTCTCAGTGAGGTTAGAAAAATGTTTAATAAGATCAGACTCGTTATTTTCCTTAGGAAATAGAGCATTAGCGACATCTATGCCACACCCTATGATTAATTTTGGATTTAACTTATTTATCTCTTTCTTCAGATACTCTTTGCACTTTTTTTCAGCTTTTTTAACATTAGATTTATTGTTTGACGCATAACATTTGACCATATGTGTCCAGTAAAATCTCGGCATATTATTTGCATTTTCTAAGTTTTTCACATACCGAAGAAATTCTTCCCACAATCCATTTTCTACAAGAAAGTCGAGAATAAACCATCCGAGTCCCCGTTTTTTAGGATGTTCCCATGAAGTGACAACTCTTTTTGGATTTTCTTTCTTCTTTATTTCTTTTGGTTTAATGTTTGGGTCTCTTGAAATAAACATTATTGGAATTGACTCTTGTTCTATATTCTTATAGAAAACCAACGAGTATGATGAGGATAACAGATTGCAGTTCTTACATATCAATAAAGATTTGCGAGTATCACTTTCTCCTGATGTAAAATTAGTCAATTTTTCTAAATCACGCAGTTTTTTGTTCATACTTCCCCTCTTTCTTCCTCTTGGCTATTTCGTAATAAAAACTCTCTATTTCTTTAGTTACTTTTTCCCACGAGTATTTAAGAGCAGTTTTGCGGCCGTTTTCTCCAAGTCGGGTCATAAGCTCTTTATTCGTAAGAATCTCCATTAGCTTTTTAGCAAGAGCAGTTGGGTTTTTGGGCTCAACTAATAGCCCGTCCTCTCCATCAGTAATGACATCCCTATATCCATGAATATCAGAGGCGAGGACTACTTTGCCACTTGCCATTGCTTCTAATAAAACTATACCGAAGCTTTC
>JAUWHX010000081.1 GCA_030605695.1 bacterium
TCTGATAACCTGATAGGCAAATTCATCAAATCCTTGCTGAGTTCTCTTTCAATTCTCCATATTGTTGGTTCTTTACCGTTGAGAAGAATTGCAGAATAACAGTCAGTGGTCTCTCTGATTTTGACAATAATAACTCGTGTATCGCCTTTTAGCTTCTCTTTTTCTTTATCAGCTTTTATCTCAGCGAAGATACGCAATTGAGGAGGTAAGTCCAGCACTTCTGAAAAGGTAACTAAATCTGCCATATATGTATGTGAAAAATTCTCCATTTTTATACAAGTGCTGCATTCATCATTGTAAGTGTTTGCTGGGATTTAAATCCAAGTTGTTGCATTGCTCCTGATGGACAAGCACTAACACAGCTTCCACAACCTTTGCATAATGCTTTGTTGACTTGAGAAACTCTCCTGCCATCCTTTATAACGATTTCTGGAGCACCATAAGAACAAAGAGATTCGCATACTCCACAACCTGAACAAATATCCTCATTCACACTCGCAATAATAGCTTCTGCTTCATATTTGTCTTTTGAAATAATAGTACACGCTCTTGCTGAGGCAGCTTTAGCTTGAGAAATACTCTCATCAATAGTTTTTGGTGAATGAGCAAGACCTGCCAGAAAAACACCTTCTGTAGCAAAATCAACAGGCCTTAACTTGACATGCGCCTCTAAGAAAAACCCATCTTCATTTAGAGGAACTTTTAGCATTTGGGATATATCAAACGCATCTTTTCGAGGAACTATTGCAGGCGAGAGCACAACAAGGTCTGGCTCTATTATAAGATGAGCTCCTAAAATGAAGTCTTGAACTTTTACTCTTAAACCATTTCCATTTTTTTTCACAATAGGCTTTTCTTCTTTTTCATATCTAATGAAGAGTATCCCATTATCTCGTGCCTTCTGATAATATTCTTCAAGAAATCCATAAGTTCTCACATCTCTGTATAATATGTATATACTTAATTCAGGGTCAGGATTAAGTTCTCTCAATTTGAGTGCATTCTTAATTGCTTCCTGACAACATACTCGTGAGCAATAAGAATGCTCATCATCTCTTGAACCCAGCTACACTGGTCCCTGATGTTTGCCATCTCAAATAGCTGAGGATTTAATCTAATTGCATTGACTTGAAAGCCATTTCCGCCGCATTAGTAAGTTGGTAAGCGATTGGTGAAGCAGTCAACGCCGGATGCGTCCCCATTGGGAAGGTAGCAATATTATCAATGGTCATTTTTTCATGAATACAAGCACTAATGGCATTTATCAGCTCGCCACTGGATTTGGCACCCATAACCTGCCCCCCGAGAATTATACCGGTGCCTCTCTCAAAAACCAACTTAACTTTCAAATTAGCCGTTTCTGGCATGCCACTAGGATGGCGGTTTGGCGCCTCCGATTTCCCAACAACAACATTATAGCCTTTCTGCTTGGCCTCCCTCTCTGAGAGTCCCGCGAGAGCAAAGGCAGTATCACCCAATACGGTGGAAAAAACACCTATCATGCCCTCATTAATTCGTCGCACCCCAAACAAGTTGGCACCTGCTATCCGCGATTCCCTGGTCGCTGTCGAAGCAAGCTTGAGGTTTGACGGTTTACCATCGAAAAAGGACACCTTTTCAGCGCAATCGCCGCAGGCGAAGATGTTATCGTCACCAGTTTGCATATAACGATTGACTTGAATGCCTTTTGTTAGACCCAATTCAAGACCTACTCCTTCTGCGAGCTTTGTATTTGCAGCACAACCAATACCGAGAATCACCATATCCGCCTCCAGTTCCCTACCGCTCGCAAGTTTTACTCCTTTCACCGTATCATTTCCCAGGAAGGACTCAACTTTCTCAGTCGCTATAATTTCAATTCCCTGCTCTTTTTCGATTTCCTCAGCAACGGCACAGAGATCCTCATCGAATGTCAACATCAGACAGTGTAAGAGCATCTCTACTACTGTAATTTTAATGTGCCGGTTTTTACGGCATTCATCGGCAAATTCTGCGCCTATGAAGCCACCACCCACAATCACGAGATTGGAAGTTCTATTTAGCTGATTGAGCATCTGCTGAAGATAAGAGACATCTTTCTTTACAACAAAGATATTCTTCATATCCACACCGGGGATTGGAGGTATAATCGGTACCGAACCGGTTGCAAGCACGAGTTTTTCATAACCGATATTTTCCCCATTTGCCGTGGTGACAAAACGGTCGGTGCGTTCAATATCGGTAATCTCATCAATTAAAAGCTCGATATCATTTTTCTCGAGAACGGCATCGGGGACCAGATTTTTATCCGGACCTTCCACAGTTCCAAAGATATACGGTATCCCACAAGGAATGAGTACCTGTTTCTCTTTCCTGATTAACAAAACGCTCTTTTCAGGATAGTGTCTCCGACAAGTTATTGCTGCCGTTATTCCCGCAGCACTTCCACCAACAACAGTTACATCTACTTTCTTCATCTTGCACATCCTCCTTTTAATTAATTATAATGTGCCATAATGCACATAGCATAGTCATTGGTTGGAAATGTTTTATCAAGCTCTGTGCCATAGTATCGCCAATAGTAGAAGAGTTTTCAACAAGATAAACCTTAAACCCTGAATTTGCTAAATCCAGTGATGCCTGGATTCCTGCTATCCCACCACCTATAACAAGAACACTTCCAACTTTCCCGTTATTTCCTTTCATAATTGAACTTCTTGAACTGCGGATATCGCAGATGCCACAGATAAATTATATTCCTGTTTTCTATTATCTGTGTTATCCGCGTAATCTGCGGTTAAAATATATCTGTCAACCTTCATAACAATCCTATCCAATACCTATGACGCTCGTTGAGCACCTCGTTATCGATATAAAATGCAAAATCATTTTGTTTTTCTTTCTCAAATAATTTTCTAATCTTTTCCCTTGCAGAGTTTGATAGTCTGATAGGAAGATTCATTAAATCTTCGCTGAGTTCTCTTCCACGTCTTCTGTTTTTATCCTCTGATAAAATATTCCTTCAGGATGGATGACTATAAGAGGACCTCTCTCACAAAAACCATGACATCCAGTTGTTCTTATATTAATTTTCTTCTCAAGTCCTTGTTTTTTAATCTCATTTCTGAAAGTTTCAGTAACAACTTCACATCCACAAGCACAACAGCCTGTCCCAGAACATATAGTTATACAGGGTTTTGTCGGGTCTCTTTTTCTGGCAATTTGCTTTCTTAAATCTTCTAAATCTCTGGGATTATTTAATCTCATATTGCTACCGCCTCTGCTTTAACTCTTTTTGTTACCGTATATCTTTCAAGAAGTTTGCCTACTTTTACACAATTCATCTGCCCGTAGTATTCTTGATTTACTAATATTACTGGACCAAGGGCGCAAGCCCCTACACAGTTAACTGTTTCTAATGAAAAGTTCAGGTCCGATGTTGTTTCCCCGGGGCTTATACATAATTGCCTTTTCAGTTCTTCAAGAATTTTAGGAGCTCCTCTCACATGGCAAGCAGTACCGCAACATACAGTAATTGTGTATCTTCCTCTGGGAGTTAAACTGAACCTTTTGTAAAAAGTAGCTATTCCATAAACCTGTGACAATGGAAGATTTAACCTCTTAGCCGTGTGTCTTATCGCATCGGGAGGTAAATAGTTCATTTCTTCCTGAATACCTTGTAATATTCCTATTAACTCCGATTTCTCATATCTGTGCTTGTCTATTATTTTATCAACTTTATCAAGAATAATCATTTTTATTAAGCACTTGTAATTGCCTATCAAGAAAAATTTGTCTTGCATAAAATGGGACATCTTTCTCATAAGTAATCTTTTTGCCTATAAGAGAGTCAATATAAAGAAGTTTTCCTATAATTTGCTTTCTCAAGTCTTCTAAATCTTCAGGATTATTTAATCTCATACTGCTAAGTCAAAAAGAAGTCCTTAATCAGACTTGCCCATTCTTGTTTATCTAAGTTGTCTCGAAGCTCTTGCCCAAGAGTTCTACCATTAGTGATAACAACCCCAAGTTCTTTTTCAACTCTCTGATGCAGTCTTTCTGAATCACGGATTAGCCAGTCTTTAGCTGTTTTATCATGGAAAAGTTGCTTCAAGTCATCTTCTAACTGCATAGACTCCGCAATAAATATCCATCCCCGATTGTAAGGGTCCTTTCTAATCAAAGATGGATCTTCCGTTATACTGGGGTTTATATCTACTATTGTCCCATTGATTGGAAATCGCATCTCTGCATATCTTGTCCCACAGGTGAGTTTCCAGGCAATCTCTTCTCGTTTAAGCTTTTTGCCTAAAGTAGGAAGCTTTATATCATCTATGTTACCAACTAATTTACATGCAAAGTCATCCAGTCCTATTTTTACCTTTCCATTCAGTGGTTTCACCCAGACATGACCCGGATAGCAGTAAAGTTCAGGAAATAAGAGGAACTCTGCTATCTTGACCGGGTTCCTCTTTTCTGCGGGTCTGGCTATAAAAGCGGGGTGAGTCCCAAATAAGTCTTCCATTCTCTGGTCAACTTCACAATGCCAGCACTGATAACTATTAGAACATCGTCCATAAGGTATTAACCCCATAAGCATAAATCTGCACGGCCGCTCTGGTCCGGGGATCTTCTTGAATTTCTTGACCGTCTCAAATTCCATTTGTATAGCACCTGTGGGACAGACATAAGTGCAAAGACCACAGCCAATACACACATCGGAATCTATCTTGAATGGAGTTTCTACTTCCCGATTAGTTCCTCGCTGGGTGAAACTAATTGCATTTACACCCACTATTTCTCTACATGCCCGCACACATAATCCACAAAGTATGCATTTTTTGTCTTTAAGGCTAAATCTGGTATTATATATTGTAATACCAAAACTTCTTGCTAACTCCTGAATCCGTTTAACCTCAGGACATCTTGCTAATAACAACTCCACGATTAGCTTTCGTATTTTTATCACAGCCTCTGTATTAGTATGAACCTCTATACCATCCTGCACAGGATGATTGCAGGATGTAATCAGACTTTTTCTTCCTTCTTCTATTACTTCCACAGTGCAAAGACGACAAGCACCATAGGGTTCGAGTTCCTCATGATAACAAAGAGTAGGAATCTCAATTCCAATGCTCTTGGCAGCATTAAGTATAGATGTATCCTTTTTTACCTGTGCTTTTCGCCCATCAATAGTTAAAGCGACCATTTTCTTTATTTCACTATTATTGCATCAAATTTGCAAACCTCTCGGCATGCTCCACATTTAATACACTTACTTTGATCAAGTATATGAAGTTTTTTTCGCTTTCCTGTGATAGCTTCTTGGGGACAGACTTTTGTACATGCCATACATCCTGTACAGATTTCAGGGTCGATAGAGTATTGAATTAACTCCTTACATACGCCTGCTGGACATCTCTTTTCTTTAATGTGAGCTTCATATTCATCCCTAAAATAACGAATAGTTGTCAGAACAGAATTTGGAGCAGTTCTTCCCAGAGCACACAAAGAAGCTTCTTTAACTACATAAGACAGTTCTTCAAGTAGTCTAATATCACCTTCACAGCCCCTACCTTCACAGATATTTGTTAATACTTCACCCATTCTTTCTAAACCCTCACGACACGGAACGCATTTACCGCACGACTCCTCTTGAAGGAAAGAAATGAAATACTTGGCAATATCCACCATACAAGTATTCTCGTCCATCACTATCATCCCACCAGACCCCATCATTGAACCTGCCTTTGTGAGTTCATCAAAATCTACCGGCAAGTCTATTAGACTTTCAGGAATACACCCTCCTGACGGTCCACCTGTCTGGACTGCCTTGAATTTCTTATTGTTTGGTATTCCGCCTCCTATATCGTAAATTATTTCTCTTAAAGTGATTCCCATAGGAACTTCTACCAATCCTGTATTGTTTATCTTCCCAACTAATGAAAATACCTTGGTGCCTTTACTCTTTGGGGTACCAATCTCTGAATACCAATTTGCTCCTTTATTAATTATTAGTGGGATATTCACCCAGGTCTCAACATTGTTTATATTTGTTGGTTTATCCCAGAGACCTTTTTGGACAGGAAATGGAGGTTTTTGTCTTGGCTCACTATCCCTACCCTCAATTGAAGCAATGAGAGCTGTTTCCTCACCACAAACAAAAGCACCAGCACCTCTACTTATTCTAAGAGTAAAATTAAAACCCGAGTTAAATATGTTTTTGCCGACAAACCCATATTCTCTAGCACTTTCAAGAGCTATTTCGAGATTCTTGAGAGCCAGCGGGTATTCATCACGCACATATATATATCCCTCATTACTTCCAATGGCATATGCTCCTATTAAAAGCCCTTCAATAACCGAGTGAGGGTTTCCTTCAAGAATACTTCTATCCATATATGCACCAGGGTCTCCCTCATCTGCATTGCAAATTACGATTTTTTCTTCCTCTTCAGCATTCCGACAAGCCTCCCATTTGATACCTGCAGGGAATCCACCACCACCTCGTCCCCTAAGTCCCGATTTTTTTATCTCATCTATCACTCTCTCCGGTTTCATTTGATAAAGTACTTTTGCTAAAGCAGAATATCCACCTATCGCAATATAGTCTTCAATACACTCAGGGTCAATTAGACCGTTATTTCCTGAAACAAGACGATTTTGCTTTTTATAAAATGGAATTTCTTTCTCGGACACAATCCCCTCATCATAAAGTAAATGCTTAATAATTTTATTATGGATAATTGTCTCCTCAATAATTTCTTCAACATCTTCCGGCTTTACACTCTGATAAAATATATCATTGGGTTGGATAATAACGACTGGCTCTATTTCACAAAATCCAAGACACCCTACTGTTTTTAAATCTATTTTATTTTGTAAATTATGCTTTTTTATTTCTTCTTCAAAAATCTCTACAACTTCTTTGCTGTCACGGAGAAGACAACATGTTGACTTTGCAGATATTGTTATACATGACTTCTTGGGGTCTCTTTTTTCGGTAATTTGCTTTCTTAAATCTTCTAAATCTTCGGCGTTATTTAATCTCATACTGCTACCATCTCTGACTTAACTGTTCTTGCTTTAACTCTTTTTGTTGCCGTATATCTTTCAAGGAGTTTACTTACCTTTGCAGAAGTCATTTGCCCATGATATTCACCATCAATCACTATAATCGGTCCTAATGCACAGGCACCCAGACAATTGACAGTTTCCAATGTGAACATAAGGTCTCCAGATGTCTCGCCAGCTTTTATATTGATTCTCCTTTCAATCTCTTCCAAGATTCTTGATGCACCTCGAACATGACAGGCAGTACCAACACATACTTGTATAATGTGTTTTCCTCTGGGTTCCAAACTGAATGCCTTATAGAAAGTTGCTGCACTATATACTTCTGCAAAAGGAACTCCCAATCTTTCGCTTACACAACGCAATCCTCCTTCTGGCAAATAGTTATATTCGGCAGTAATGTCTTGTAGAAGTTGAATAAGGTCCGGTTTTTTATAACCATTCCGGTTCACCAGTTCACAAACTTCTTGAGCAATATCTGAATCCAGAGGATTACTTTCATCTATCGTTTTATTAGTTTTCTCTCTTTTCATTTTTGCCTCCTTTCTCCTTCTGGGAGATATATTTTGTTCCTTACCGGACAATTTGTCATACAATTTCCACAACCAGTGCAAAGTTCAGAATCAACAGACCTTGCTTTTTTCCTGATTTTAACCTTAAAGTTCCCAGCTTTTCCTTCTACTCCTTCAAGTTCCGAATAAGTTAAAAGTTCAATATTAGGATGCCTTCCAGCTTCCACAAGTTTAGGTGCCATAATACACATTGCACAGTCATTGGTTGGAAATGTCTTATCCAACTGTGCCATAATTCCACCAATAGAAGGAGAGGATTCAAGAAGATATACCTTATATCCTGAATTAGCGAGGTCCAGTGATGACTGTATCCCTGCTATTCCACCACCTACAACAAGCACACTCCCTACTTTTTTATTATTCTTTTCCATTTAACCGAGATAACGCGTTAAAGATTAGCACATAGATTTACACAGATTGAAAGGATAAACACGGATTTGAATGATAAAATTTTTCTGTGGAAATTTGTCTTATCTGTGAATCTCTGTGTGCAAATTTTTTCAATTCGTTCAATTCGTGTCATTCGTGGTTAATGCATTATTTAGGTTTTTCGTTCATCCTGCAAACAAAAAGACCAACACCTAATTCCAGATACTTTGAATCAAATGTTGGTCTACTCTATGACAAACTTTTCCCGATAGCTATCGGGAACCGCTTCTTATTTAGTCTACCAAACCAGCACCAGTTTTATCTAATCGTAAATATCTTCGTTTCTTAAACTTTGCCTCAACATTTTCAGATAGACTACTGATTAGGAAACACTGCCCTGTTTTAACATTGATATCTTTATAAAAACTGATGGTCCTGACACTTAATATACTATATATAGTTTTTTCCAAAACACTTTGTAATTTCTCCAGAAAGCAAAATCTGCATTGCTTTATAAGATTGATACCTTCGGGGTCTTTAGCAAGTTGTTGTTCCATAGGTGTTAATATACACTTCAACTTTGTAACTATTATATCTTCTATAATATAGCTCTTTACCTCTGCAAAGCTTTTTCCTATACTGTTTCTCTCAAACTCTGTGATTATCTCTCTTATTCTTGTTTCCATTTGCTTCTTGATTTTGCTTTCCATTGAAGATTTTATAAACAAAAAGACCAATGTTCTGTAAAACCAGAACATTGGTCTACTCACTAACAAGTCTCCCCCGATAGCTATCGGGAACTGCTTCTTATATAGTCTACCAGTCTATCTTATCAATATATATTCCAAAAATACAATAATGTCAAGATTTTTTTTCGTGTTGTTCTAGAAACTTTGCCTCAATATCTTTACTTAAACCTACTACTATGAACATTTCCTCTGTCTTTGGATTAACGTCCGCATAAAAGCTATTAATTTTGATATCTATCGAATCTTGTAAAAGTTTTTCCAGAATACTTTTGGAGTTCTCGAGAAGGCAAGTCCTGCACCGCTTTACAAGAGCAATGCCTTCAGAATTATTGGCGAGGTCCCGTTCAATGGGAGTCAATGCTCCTTTCAGTCTTATGACAATCATATCTTCAATAATGTGACTTTTTACTTCTCCGGGACCCTTTCCTACATGCTCTCTATGAAACTTTGTAATTACTTCACTTATTTTGGCTTCTATCTGACCTTTAGTTTCGTTTTTTAGCATCAAATCCATAGTTCCTTTAAAATCAGTGTCTATATAGACACTTTGCTTTATCAACCTGATGGTTTAAGAAAAATGCAAGTTCTCCGCAGTGAAATTTTTCAAGAAGTCTTCTTGTTGTATCTTGTGCTTCATTTGATAACTTAACAACTCCCAAGTCTTTCTGTATTTTGTCTTCAATTTGCTCTATACTTATATCATTTTTAGCAATGATTGTATAATACGAGTCTATAGTTCCATTGATTTTGAAAACTATAAGTTGGCTGTCTCTTCTTATGCTGTTATCTTCTTTCCGGTTTGCCGTTTTAATAAAAGGATATAGATATGGAGGTAAGTCCTGCCGCTCCATAAAGGCAACAAGCTCCGCAGTAAAAATGTAATTGTTCTTCATATTAGCTTAATGCTGATTCCATCATTTTTATTATCTGATTATCTGTTAAATTACGAAGTTGTGCTGCTCCTGAGGGGCAGGCAGATATGCAACTTCCACATCCTTCACACAAAGTCTCATTTACTTTTGCTACACGATTTCCATCTTTGATTTCAAGTTCTCTGGCATCGTAAGGACATAAGGAGATGCAGATTCCACAGCCATTGCATATATTTTCATCTACTGTAACCACTGTGGGCTCATGTTTTAGCTCTTTCTCTGCAAATAAATCAGCAACTTTAGATGCGGATGCGGATGCTTGAGCTACAGTTTCGGGAATATCTTTTGGTGCTTGAGAGCATCCGGCAAGGAAAAATCCAGCTGATATGCTTTCCACGGGTCTTAATTTCGGGTGTGCTTCTGAGATGAATCCATGCTCATTAGAGGAAATCTTTAGTTTGCTGATTAAATCTTTGGTGCCGTCATTTGGAATCATTGCCATTGCAAGAACTACCATATCACACTCAACTTCGACTTGTTTTCCCGTAAGTGTATCTGCCCCCCAAACAATAAGTTTGTCATTACCGTTCTTGAAAATTTTTGAAACTTTTCCGCGAATATAAAGGACACGGTCTTCTTCTTGAGCTCTTGTGACAAATTCCTCGTATCCTTTCCCGCCAGCTCGAACATCAATATAGAATACTATAGCTTCTCCGTCAGGGACTTTGTGCTTATATAACATTGCGTGTTTTGCCATATACATACAGCATATTTTTGAACAGTAAGGCAAATGGTGCTCCGGGTCTCTTGAGCCGACACAACTTACAAAAACTACTCTTTTGGGCACCTTATTATCAGAAAGTCTTCTAACCTCGCCACCAGTGGGTCCGGTGGCAGAGAGAAGACGCTCAAATTGTAGTCCATCCATCACGTCTTCATATTTCCCGCTTCCATATTCACCAATTTTTTGTGGGGAATATAAGTCGTAGCCTGTTGTCACTACAATAGCTCCGACTTTCTCTTCTATTATTTCGGGTTGCATATCAAAGTCTATAGCTTCGGGCTCACACACTTCTGCACATTTACCACAAGCTATAGGTAAAAAACCCGGACATTGCTCAATATCTATTGTGTAGGTAGCCGGGATTGCTTGTGGGAAGGGCAAGTATATTGCCTTGCGAACTACAAGATTTTCCTCAAACTTAGCAGGGGTAATTACAGGGCATACATCCAAGCACTTTCCACAAAGATTACATTTATCTTCAATCACATATCTTGGTTTCTTGAGAATCCGAACATTAAAATTACCTACATAGCCGGATATTTCTTGAATCTCACTATATGCCAGCAGTTGTATTTTAGGATGCCGTGATACTGCTACCATTTTTGGAGTTAAAATACATTGTGAGCAATCAAGAGTGGGAAACGTTTCAGAGAGTTGAATCATATGTCCACCTATTGATGGATTCTTTTCAACGAGTAGGACTTCGTAGCCCGCATCTGCAATATCTAATGATGCTTGGATTCCAGCTATTCCTCCACCTATAACAAGAGCGCGTCTGGTAACAGGAGTCTTTATTGGTTCAAGAGACTCATTTTGATTTGCTTTATCAACCATAGTTCTTATTATCTTTATAGCCTTGAGAGTAGCTTCTTCCCTGTTATCTTTATGAACCCAACTACATTGCTCTCGGATATTTGCAATCTCACATTGATATGGATTAAGCCCGGTTAATCGAGATAGGTCTCGAAAAGTAGCCTCGTGCAAGGTAGGAGAACAACAAGCTATAATTACACTATTTAGCTTTTTATCTTTAATAGCATCTTGAACCAACTTTTGTCCTGGGTCCGAGCACATATATACATAATCTTCTGCATATGCAACTCCGGGATAATCTTTTATGGTTTCTACTACTTGGTCTATATCTACCACTTCAGCAATATTTGAGCCACACCAACAAACAAAAACACCTATCCTTTTCATGTTTGTTCCATAAACCTTTATTTATCTACAAACTTCCCCATTATGATTTTATCTTGTGTCCTAATATCTAAATTTTCTGTAGGTTCGCTATGTTTTATAACGGTATTATCGTGAAAGAATCGCATTCTATCTATCGTTTCCCCAATCTTACCCTCGGTTGCATAATACATTAAACAAGGTGAAACGACTTCAATTACAGAAAAGCCCGGTTTCTTAAGAGCATCAGTTATAGAATACATTAATCTTCTAACATGAAGGGGTGTCCATCTTGCTACGAACTGAGCACCAGATAATTTTGCCAAATGGGGAATGTTAAATGGCAATTCAAGATTTTTATCAATAGTCCTTATGAATGGAGTTGTCGGGGTGACTTTATATTCTGAGATTATATAAATAAAGTTATTGATGTATATCACAAGGAGTTCTACTCCTTTTCTCCCGGCTTCAATAAAATCATCTGCTCCGGATGCGATGAAATCAGCATCATTTAAAAAAACAACTACTTTTGTCTTTGGATTTTTAAGCTTAAACTTCACTGCACACTTAATTGCATTGCCGGGAGTCTCATTGCAACAATTAAGTTTTAAGTAATCAGCAACTTTTCCTGTACAACCGATTCCCGAGCTCACGCATATTTTATTTAAATCAGCGTTCATTTTCTCTAACGTTTCAACAAAAGTGCTGATAACTGTTCCAATTCCACAACCCGGGCACCAAATAGAGGGAATTGCATCTTCACGAAGCAGAGAATTAGCTGGATGAGACTTTTCAATATTTCCTGCCATTTTCAAACATCTCCACAGGTCGCAGACTCGTATGAGGTTCTGCGAACTTAATTTTAAGTTTCCTTGCCACAGGATTCTGCGAACAATCTCGGAGGCTTGGTCACCAGTGCAATTACTGCTCCGATCAGACAGAGTATTCCTGCGACAATAAATGCTATTGAGTAATTTCCTGTAAGCTCCAGCATTTTAGCAGCAAACCGTGGTCCAAATAATCCTCCAACACCATATGCCATAAAAACAAATCCATAGTTGATACCGATATTTTTCGTTCCATAAAAATCTGCAGTAATTGCTGGAAAAACTGCTAAATAACCACCAAAACACAGTCCGACAATGCATATTCCTAACCAGTAGTAGGACGGAAATGCCCCAATGATATTGTATAATAGTATTGCCACCCCACAGATGAGTAACATAAGGAAAAGTGTTTTTATTCTTCCCAATGTATCGGAAACTCTACCCCAGAAGATTCTGCCTATAGCGTTAAAAATAGCGAGGATGCTTACAGCAAATGCAGCAACCTTTGGAGTTAAATTAGCAAGTTCCTGACCAATCGGCGATGTCTGTCCTATTACCATTAAGCCAGTGGTGCAACCAAAGAAATACATAATCCAGATAAGATAGAATTGAGGCGAACTCAACATACGCAGGGCTCCAAATTCTTGACCAGTCATCTGTGTTTTTTCTGGTGGCGTCCAACCCTCTGGTGTCCAGCCCGGTGGTGGATTTCTGAGCAACTGTGAACTAATTACAATTATACAGAGAAAGACTATTCCCAGAATCGCAAAGGTTTTGAAAATCCCTACATTATCTATTAGTTGTCGTGCCAGAGGAGCTACAATAAGAGCTCCAGCACCAAAGCCAGCAACAGAGAGTCCTGTTATCAAGCCACGCTTATCAGGAAACCATTTGACTCCGGTAGAAACAGGGCATACATAAGTAAAACCGATTCCGATTCCCAAGATAATGCCGTAGCCGATTACAAGCCAGACGAACGAGTGCAAGAAAGCTGGTATTAGCATTCCCACTCCAAGAATAATTCCGCCTACTGTAGCAACAAGTTTGGGACCAGCTTTATCTTGCCATCTTCCGCCAATTATTGTGGCAATAGCAAAGAATATCAGAACCAGTGAAAAAGGTAAAGTTGCCTGGCTTGGAGTCAGATTAAGTTCATCTTGCAGAGGTATCCGAAACACGCTCCATATATAGATTGCTCCCAGACAAAGCTGAATGAGGATTGCCCCCACTACTATTAACCATCGGTTAAAAGTTTTTCCTTCTGCCATAAAATCTCCTTTTCATAGGGGAAACAACCTATCAAAGATTGTCTCCCCTGTTTTATAGTTTCTTACTTAGCCCTACTTATTTCTTCCACAGCTTCAGGATTTGCAAGAGTAGAAATATCTCCTACTTTCTCTCCAATTGCTTTTGCCCGTATTACCCTCCGCATTATCTTGCCAGACCGAGTCTTCGGAACATCATTGACAAAACCTATCTCATCAGGTCTTGCTATCTTGCCTATTTCTGTTCCTACATGCTCTCTTATTTCCTTTCTCAGCTCCTCATTCGGTTCTACACCCTGTCTCAAGACTACAAATGCTGCTATTGATTCACCCTTTAACTCGTGGGGTTTCCCAATCACAGCTGCTTCTGCTACTTTGGGATGACTTACTAATGCAGATTCTATTTCTGAATTGCCTATTCTGTGTCCCGCAACATTGAGAACATCGTCTGCCCTTCCTTGAATCCAGAAATAACCGTCTTCGTCCATCCTTGTTACATCGCCTGCAAGGTAAGTATTCTGGAATTTACTCCAATATACCTGTTTATATCTTTCCTCGTCTTTGTAGAGACCTCTGAGCATCCCGGGCCATGGATTAAGCATAACCAGATTCCCACCTGCGTTTGTAACAGCTTCACCTTGTTCGTTATATACTGCTGCTTTAATTCCTGGAAGTGGTTTTGTGGCTGAGCCAGGTTTTAGTGATGTGATTGGTAATGGCGATATGCAAAAGTGTCCTGTCTCTGTCTGCCACCAGGTATCCATTATTGGACATTGCTCTCTGCCAATATACTTATGATACCATATCCATGCTTCTGGATTTATTGGTTCTCCAACGCTTCCCAGAATCCGCAATGAATCAAGGCCACATTTCTGTGGATGTTCCTCTCCAAGCCGCATATGTGCCCTGATAGCTGTCGGAGATGTGTAAAGAACTGATACCTTGTGCTTGTCTATTATTGACCACCATCTTTCTGGTTCTGGGAAAGCCGGTGCTCCCTCATATATTATGGAAGTTGTTCCAAGAATCAAAGGAGCATAAACAATATAACTATGCCCTGTTACCCATCCTATGTCTGCGGCACACCACCATATATCGTCTTCTTTTAAGTCAAATACCCATTTAAGCGTTTGTGCTGTTCCAACTGCATAACCCCCGTGAGCGTGTAATATTCCCTTGGGCTTTCCAGTAGTCCCAGAAGTGTATAAAATATACAAAAGGTCATTCGCATCCAGTTTTTCCGTTTCACATTCTGCTGACTGGTCTTTTGTGATTTCATGCCACCAATGGTCTCTTCCCTCTGTCCACGGCACATCATCTCCAATCCGTTTATAAACGATAACATTCTTAACAGTCGGAGCTCCCTCTACAGCTTCGTCAGTTTGCTTCTTTAGAGCCACCTTGCCACCGCGTCTATAGAAATGGTCACAAGTAATTACTACTTTTGACTCGCAATCAATTAGTCTGTCCCTGAGTGCTGTTGCACTAAAACCTGAGAAAACAACAGAATGGACTGCACCTATCTTTGCACATGCCAACATTGCTATTGGAAGTTCCACAAGCATTGGCAAATAGATTCCAACTCTGTCTCCCTTTTTAACTCCCAAGCTCTTTAGTGCATTAGCAAGTTTGTTAACCTCCGTATAGAGCTCCCCATAAGTCCATTTCTTTATATCGCCCGGCTCTCCTTCAAAGATATACGCAATCTTATCTTTCCTTGCTGTCTTGATATGTTTATCAAGGGCATCGTGAACAATATTATACTTTGCACCGGTAAACCATTTAGCAAATGGTGGATTCCAATCAAGAACCTTATCGTAGGGTGAATACCACTCCACTAACTCTTTTGACATCTCTCCCCAGAACCACTCTATATCCTCGCATTTCTTCAGTAACTCATCGTAGTCTTTTATCCCATGCTTGTTCATCCACTTCTTGACATTGGTCTGCTCCACGAATTCCGGTGTAGGTTTAAAAACCCTCTTCTCAGTTAACAAGACACTTATGTCTTTCTTCTCTTCAGCCATCCTTCCCTCCTTTTGTGTAGGACTCTACATCTTTTATGTAGGACTCTACATCTTTTATGGGGATGTCTACGCATTTTATGTAGAACTCCCCATCTTTTACGTGGGACTCCACGTCTTTTACGTAGAACTCCACGTCTTTTACGTAGAACTCTACATCTTTCACGTGGATATCCCTATCTTTCATACGGAGTCCCCTATTTCTTATATCCATCACCATCCGACTATCCGACAATACAACCATAAGACTATTCGACTATCTGATAATCCTTCACTCCTCTCCCATAAGAATAAAACCTTGCTCCATACGAGCTTTCATCTCATCTCTCGCTCTTTTTATAGTCTTGGAAGCTTTCTTGAAAAGCTCATCCCTTGTCATTGTCACTCTTGCCACTCCTTGTTCTATCGCCTTCATACCAACTGCAGTTGCTTCTCTTGGAAATACTTCCTGTTCATCCATTCTGGGTATAATATAATCATCAGAGAGTCCTTTATCTTCAGCACATTTGGCAAGTTCCTCTGCCGCCGCAATACACATCTCATCTGTGATGGTCTTTGCCATCACATCTAATGTCCCTCTGAATATTCCAGGAAATCCGATAGAGTTGTTAACCTGATTGTAAAAATCTGAGCGTCCAGTGGCAACTATTCTCGCACCTACCTCTTTTGCCTCCCATGGCCATATCTCTGGAACAGGATTAGCACAGGTGAAAACAATAGCGTCTTTTGCCATTCCTGCTACCCATTCTTTTTTAATAACTCCAGGACCTGATTTTGAAAGAGCAATACATACATCAGTATCTTTCATAGCTTCCGGTATTCCTCCTGTTCTTCCTTCTTTATTTGAAATTTCGCACATATGCCATTTTTCTTTGTTCCCAGGAGTCCTGAGGTCATTTCTACCTTTATGGAGTATCCCCTTCGTATCAACCATTATGATATTCTCTGGTGGAAACCCTGCGACAATCATCACTCTTGAAATAGCAATGTTTGCTGCACCGGCACCAATCATAGCTATTTTAACCTCTTTTTTACCTTTGTCTACTATTTTAACGGCGTTTATAAGTCCAGCCAAAGTAATAGCCGCAGTTCCTTGTTGGTCATCATGCCATACTGGGATAGGAAGTTCTTTGCGAAGTGTATCCAATATATAGAAACATTTTGGTTTAGCAATATCCTCAAGATTTATCCCTCCAAAAGTAGGCACAAGCCACTTACACGCTTGAATTATCTCATCCGGGTCTTTTGTGTCAAGGCATATAGGAAAAGCATCTACTCCACCAAGATACTTGAATAAAATCGCTTTCCCTTCCATCACAGGAAGTCCTGCCTCAGGTCCTATATCACCAAGTCCCAAAACCCTTGTTCCATCAGACACAATAGCGACAAGGTTTCCTTTGTTCGTATGCTCAAACACTTTTTCAGGATGCTTCTTAATATCACGGCAGGGTTCGGCAACCCCAGGAGTATACCAGATTGCAAAATCATCAAAATCTCTAATTCTGCATTTTGGAACAACCTCTACTTTGCCTTTGTAAAATGGATGGAGCTTCATAGCATCCTCGCCTGGCTTTTTAGCCTTGGCAAGGAGCTCTTCAACGGTTAATTTTTTCACAATTTCCTCCCTTTAACTGCTAAATCAAATAGATTTAAATTAGCTTAAAACTTCAACTACTTCCTTTTCTTTTATTGTAGTAGCCCAAACAGCAAACTCTGGACAAAGCATCTCACACAAACCACAACAAATACAGCTATCTATATCTTTAACTTGGGGAAAATGATATCCTTTTGCATTAAATTCCTTTGACATTTCCAACACGTCCCTTGGGCAATATGTCACACAGAAACCACATCCCTTACATCTATTCTCTATTATATGGATTTCCCCACAAGGGGTTTTCATTCCATTATTAAAGAACTTCATCTTCCCTCCTGTTTTCCTGTGTCAATAGCACTATTGATTACTGTTTTCATATCATTTGTTGTAAAAGGTTTCACAAAATAGAAAAACACGCCTTCCTCTCTTATTCTTTTTTCCATTTCAATTGAGTCATCGTCTGTTATCGTTATTATTGGAACACTGTTATAGAACCTTTTAATCATAGAAATTGTCTCGCAGGGTGGAATATCAGGTGTCTGGAGATTCACAACAATTAGAGAAATTTGTGAGATTACAGTTTTCTCTAAGACTTCACCCAATTGCTGGGCAATTTCCACGTTGTATCTTTCTTTAGCAAGCTCAGTAGATAAACATTGTCTCATTTCCATATTGTTATCTATAATTAATATAGTTTTATCTCTATTTTGCTCTTTCATTTTCTTGTTGACATCAATTCCTCGACCTTTGCTAACAGCTCAAGTGGTGGAGCAGGTTTCTGGATAAAATCCTCTACAGGTAGAAGGTTTGTCCCAGCTATTTCTTTAAACTTATACTTATAACCGGTTGCTCTCTGTATATCAGAAACCACTAATATCGGGATGTTGCGGTATTTGAAATACTCGGACCCCTCCTTTGCCGACCTGAGCTCGGTAATGAGACCAAATCCTGCTGTGAGACTTTCCATCATAATATCTAAGATAATCAAGTCCGGGTCTGTCTTTTTTATTTTTTTGAGTCCCTCCTTAGCAGAATAGGCACAGGAACAGATGTAAGATTTGGTTTCCAAGACCGCTTTTGTTACAAATACATAATCCTGGTCGTCGTCAATTATCAAAATTTTCTTTTTTGCTTCCATTTATTTTCCCCATTTTTAAGGTCTTCTGATTTTTTCTATTTAGTTGTATGCTTCCAAAAGTGAATTTGTCAAGATAAAACCAAATAAATTTTTTAATATTCAGGAGAAGGGAAGAACTTAGGAAAATGGCGAAAAATTATATAAATTTCTTGTAATTCCTCCTTTTCCATCTTTCACCTTTTCGCCTTGGATTTATATGATTTTGGCAAAGAAACTGTGAATGTGCTACCTTTGCCAGGTTCACTGCTCACTTTGATAGAGCCAGAGTGTGCCTCTACCATTCTTTTCACAATAGATAGCCCAAGTCCGGTGCCTGTAATTTGTTGTGTCTTTTCGTTTTTAACCCTAAGAAACTCGTCAAAGATAAAAGGTATATCTGCCTCTGAAATACCCATTCCAGTATCTGAAATTTCAATGTTCAGATTCTTTTGAGAGCTGTTTTCTTTTATGCTTATGGTTACTGTGCCCCCATCCTTATTATACTTTATCCCATTATCTATCAGATTGGTGAATACTTCCTGTAATATCTCTTTATCACCTCGAACGAGCGATAGCCCATCAGATGACTTGAATTGCAAACTAACTCCTTTGTTTCTCGCCAGTGGTTGCATTAAATCAACAGTCTCCGAAATAATGGAGCTCAAGTTCAAGTATTCGAATTTCTTCTCTACTCTATCTTTATCAACCTCAGCCATTTTCAACCAATCGTTAATCAAATTCAAGAGCGTTTTGATACGCATTCCTGCTCGTTTTATCATCTTTTTTTGTTCAGCCACATCGTTGACAAAATCACCTAAAATCAAGTCAAAGTATCCCTGAACGGCAGTTAGCGGACTTCGAAGTTGATGAGATACCATACTAATAAAAAGTTCTTGCATCTTTTTCTTCTCCTGTCGCAATGCTGTAGATTCAAGAATCAATTGTCTTCTCTCTAATCCTCTTTTAGTAACAGTTAACAACTGGTCCAGAGTAAAAGGTTTGGGCAGATAATCGTAGGCACCTAATTTCACTGCCTCTACGGCTGACTCTATTGATGCATAACCTGTAATGACCACAGAAACAATGCTCGGGTCAAAGTCCTTGATTTCTTTAAGAACCTTCGTTCCACTCATTCCTGGCAACTTGAGGTCAACCAGAACAAAATCGGGCTTTAGTTTCTTTACCTTTCGCAAGCCAACATCTCCATCTTTGGCTGTCTCTGCACGGTATCCCTTCTTAGTGAATACATCATAACATAAATCGCACATCTCTTGCTCATCATCAATTACTAAAATAGTCGCCTTTTCCATCTTGCTCTTATCTTAATTGATTCGCCACAAAAACACTAAGGCACCAAGTTCCACTAAATTCTTTTTGTGTACTTTAGTGTTTTGGTGATTTCGTGGCATTTTAGTTAAATTTTGATTTGTATCTACCTCTCATAATAGTACTTACTCTTAAAGCAAAGTCTGTGACATTTTGTGGTTGAGGATGCTTAAACGACTTGATTCAATGGACTTACACACTTATTATATCTTCTGCACCAAGAAGTAATTTCGTTACCTGTTGGTAACTACTATAAGATAAAAAATAGGATATAGTTGGTGATTACAAAGAATAAAGGGGGATTAGAGAATGATTACAATTTGGTAACGAGTGTTACGGAAGGGTAACGATAGAAATTATTTGTATTTTGGGTTAATTGAGGAGGATTATCCTTTTTGTGACCACGAATACACACTAATAAAAAATTGCACACAGATATTCACAGATAAAACAGATTTACACAGAAAATTTCATTATTTAAATCTGTGTTTATCATTTAAATCTGTGTGAATCTGTGTGCTAATGTTTTTCTTTGTGTCTTTGTGATTTATTTTTTCCCTAACTACTAACTACTTAAGAATCGTCAGCTTCTTCGTTGCCTTGTAATTATTTGTCTCAAGTTTAATGAAGTAAATACCTGCGGGCGTATCGTGATACGCCCCTACATTGATTGTATAATAGCCCTTTTCCTGAATCCCAGAATAAAGACTCTTGACTAACCTACCTGATATATCATAGAGTCTCAAAGTCATATTTGCTCTCTCTGGCAACCCATACTTAATCACAGCATTCCCAAAAGATGGATTCGGATATACCTCTAAACTAATGCCTATTGCCTTATGCCTATTGCCTGTCTCTTCCTCTACTCCTGTCTCGGAAATCCTTATAAGATAGACATCATTCTCGCCAGCACCAAAAGAACTTGTCCATCCTGCGATTATAAAGCCCCCTCCCGCACACTCCTGAACAAACTCACCCCAATCATCAGAAGTTCCGCCATAAGTTTTTGTCCATAGAGTATCACCATCTGCATCCGTTTTTATAAGATAGACATTACTATCGCCAGCACCAAAAGAACTTGTCCCTCCTGCAATTATAAAACCCCCTTCTACACACTCTTGAACAGAATAGCCATAATCATAGGAAGTTCCGCCATAAGTTCTGGTCCACAGGGTATCACCATCTGCATTAGTCCTTATAAGATAGACATCAACATTGCCAGCACCAAAAGACTTCGTATATCCTGCAATTACAAAGCCACTATCTGCACACTCTTGAACAGACTCACCATGATCATAGTAAATTCCACCATAAGTTCTTGTCCACAGTGTATCACCATCTGCGTTTGTCCTTATAAGATAGACATCATCATCGCCAGCACCAAAAGAATATGTCCATCCTGTAATTATAAAGCCCCCTTCTGCACACTCTTGAACAGACTCGCCCAAATCCCAGTCAGTTCCGCCATAAGTTTTTGTCCAGAGTGTATCACCGTCTGCATTAGTCCTTATAAGATAGACATCATAAGAGCCAGCACCAAAAGAAGATGTATATCCTGCAATTATAAAGCCACTATCTGCACACTCTTGAACAGAATAGCCCCAATCAGAGTCAGTTCCTCCATAAGTTTTAGTCCATAGGGTATCACCATCTGCATTTGTCCTTATAAGATAGACATCATTCCCGCCAGCACCAAAAGACCCTGTCACTCCTGCGATTATAAAGCCTCCTTCATCACATTCTTGAACAGAATAGCCTCTATCATAGTAAGTTCCGCCATAAGTTTTAGTCCATAGAGTATCACCATCCGTATCTGTCCTTATAAGATAGACATTGCCAGAGCCAGCACCAAAAGACCCTGTCACTCCTGCGATTATAAAGCCCTCGTCTGCACATTCTTGAACAGAATAGCCATAATCCCAAGAAGTTCCTCCATAAGTTTTAGTCCACAGGGTATCAGGACCCTGTGTAATTGCAGGTGCGGACACAATAAATTGTGTCCCTACAAAAGCCCATACTCTCAAAAACTTACGCATATCTCCTCTTTTTGAGTTGAGTGCATTTTCGTAATCAATCTATCATATATTCGCACGATGTCAAGGAAAAATGCAACTACAGAGAACACAGAGAGCACAGAGAAATGATTAAATAAAATGCCACGAAATCACACTAATAAAAAATTGCACACAGATATTCACAGATAAGATAGATTTGCACAGAAAGTTTTATTCAAATCTGTGTTTATCATTTCAATCTGTGTAAATCTGTGTGCTAATGTTTTTCTTTGTGTCCTTTAGTGTTTTGGTGTTTTTGTGGCAAATTAAGTTCTGTGGCTTTACAAATACAACGAGGGTTATTCTTTTTTGATATCGTATATCTTGAGTTTCTCCCATAGGGTTTTACGGCTTATTCCGAGTATTCTGGCTGATTTGGTTTTGTGCCAGTTAGTTTGTTTTAATGCATCTTCTATTCTTTCTTTCTCTGCCTTCTTGATAGTATGTGCAAGGGTTTTCGCATCTGAATCTCTTTCTTCTAACTCCTGAGTTTGCATTTGCGGTGGTAAGTCTTGTGGAAGGATTGTTTCGCTGGTTCCTAAAACTACTGCTCGTTCTATAACATTTTCCAATTCTCGAACATTGCCATGCCAATCATATCCTATGAATATGTTCATCACTTCCTGCGATATATTCTTTATATTCTTTTTGGCAGAGGTGTTATATTTATCCAAAAAATAGTTTGCCAAGAGAGGAATATCCTCTTTTCTCTCTCTTAGAGGAGGAACAGGTATAATTATAACATTTAATCTATAAAAGAGGTCATCCCTAAAAGTTCCCTTTTCTACTGCCTGTTGTAAATCTCTATTAGTTGCGGCAATGAGCCGAATATCTACTTTTATGGGTTCCGTGCCACCTACTTTTTTGAATTCACGCTCCTCTATAACTCTTAATAACTTTGCTTGAATCGGTGGACTGATACAACTAATCTCATCTAAGAAAAAAGTCCCTTCATCGGCGACTTCAAGAAGTCCATGTTTTGTGCGGATGGCTCCTGTAAAAGCTCCTTTTATATGACCAAACAGCTCGCTTTCCAGAAGATTTTCAGGCAAAGTCACGCATGATTGAGCAATGAATGGTTTTTCCTTTCTCGGAGAGTTGTAGTGAATTGCTCTTGCAATGAGTTCCTTGCCTGTGCCACTTTCGCCTTGAATCAAAACATTACAATTACTTGGAGCTACTTTTTCAATCATCCGGTATACTTCTTGCATCTCGGCACTGTTGCCAATAATATTCTCAAACTTATATCTTCTTTTTAGTTCTTTGTGCAAATATATATTCTCTTGAACAATCTTCTTGCTTTCTGAAATCCTTGCAGTAATAGTTTTTATTTTAGACATCTTGAAAGGTTTTGTAATGTAATCGTATGCTCCCAATTTCATAGCTTCTACTGCTGTATCTATGGTGCCATAAGCTGTCATTATAACTACTGTTGTATCGGGTTTAATCTGTTTTATTTCCTTCAAAACATCTATCCCGTCCATTTCCGGCATCACAAGGTCCAATAATACTATATCAATATTTTCATTCCTCACAATTTCAATAGCTTTATTAGGACTTTCAGTGGTTTGAACCTTGTATTTTTCCCTTATTAAAATATCATAGAGGAGTTCACACATACCCCTTTCATCATCTACAATGAGAATGCTAGACTCTTTTTTAGTCATTCTTGCAAAAAACCTATTTTTTAAGCCACAGATTACACGAATTTATTCCAGTTCAACAAGCTCAAATTTACAAATTTTCTTTGATTCTCCATCAATAGTGCGTGTTGTCTGTCCTTTATATTTCAAGACATACAGATTATTCGTCTTTAAAGAGTGCTTTGCATCAATCTCAAAACCCCCGTATTTTTTGCTAATGACTGCACATCTTTTATATATAGAAGCCGAGAATACTGAGCCTGCCAGGAAAGCCAGCACGATAGATAAAACCGTAAAAGTTAATAATAAGCCTTTTCTCATAATTGCTCCTTGATATTTTATGAAATTCCCTCCACTTCACACTTAAGGTTTTTCTTCTTCTTACTTGCTAAAAAATCTCCAAACAAGATTGGCTTGCTTCGTTGAAGGCAAAACAATATATCTCTTGTATTCAAATATCCCTTTTCGAGGCTGCCATTTGCACTCGACGGAGATTCTTTGTCCTCCGATTTTTCCAAAAATAAGAGGAAGATGACCCTCAAGGTGAACTTTATCACCATTCTTTTTCTTATATTCAACTCCGCGTGATACGAACTTCCATGGTTCTGCGTCTGTAAACTTATACTCTATCCCCAAATGACGAGCTACAATCTTGCAACAAGGTATGAGACATTCACTAAGTTTGTTTGGAGTTTCGAAACTAATACACCTAATTCCCTGGGATTCCTTTTTGTGCATGTAATTTTCAATCTTTGCATAATCAACAGTTAACTTTATATCTGGCCGTCTTCCTTTTGGAATACTTTCTATGGTCAAAATACAAGGAAATATGTCCCAAGAAAAACCTTCGCCTAACGACCTCTTCATACTATTTATCTGACTCTCAATTTTTCGCTTTAAGGAAGAATCTATATTCTTGGTTATCAGTGTGATTTTAGCTTTTTGAAATCTTTCCTCCATTTTCTTTGCTGCTTTCTGCAACGATTCGTTAATCTCTTTATTGGTTATTAGATTTAACCTCAAGTTCCTAAAAAGTTGGGCTACAAAGTCCGAAGAAATATAGACTTTCTTTGATACAGAGAGGTCTTTTTTCAAACGAGCATCTATAGTCCAAGACTTATCTTTTGTCTTTGTAGTTATAAGTCTATTCAAGTTCAGGGATATGCTTCCGTCTCTATCTGTCTCTATCTCCTGCGAGAAACTAATTTCCTGAATCTTCAAACTAACTGGTTCATGTGCCACAGCTTCTGACTTAGAAGGTGCTGTTTCCTCATTTTCACTATCTGAAAAAGGTATTTTTGAAAATAAATATGATGAAAGTAGTGGAATTACAGCAATGCCTATCATATCTCTGCCTAAAACAACTTTACCTGTGAGATATTCATAGGTTCCCAAACTAGCTACTCCAACAGATACTCCACCGAGTCCAATCCATCCCGGAGTAGAAAGAGTTTTGTTATATCTCGTAGTAGTTTTGTATATCTTTTTCTCATATATTCTTCTTTCTACTTTTAAAGTAAGATATGGATTAGAAACAGAAGGAGAACCGATTTGCTTGATTTCTGTGGTAGTCTTGAGCAGTTCACTGGAGACTTCAATAGGTCTGGTTTTACTAATTTGCCGAGTGGCACAGCCCCCAAGGGCCAAACTACCCACAATATATAAAAATAATATCCTCTTCATCTCCCTCCCTTTTTAACACCACATTTTTTTGACGTTATTTCAGATGGTATTTTCACTATCCAAAGAGAATTTCCTCCACTCACATAGACAAAGGGCTTTACAACGTATATGTCATCTACTCTGTAAGCAGGTTCGTCCCCACCGTCCCAACAACTTCCAACCTCAACTAGACTGCTTGGGTCTGATACATCTATTACTCGAATGGAGCTATAATCTGCTACATAAGCATAAGAATCTACCACGTATATTCCATTTGCATCATCTGGTGTGTCAGAGAATGATATCTCATTAGGAGATGTAGGGATTGATACATCAAGAACTCGTAACCCAGAACTACCGTCAGCAATATAAGCATAGGTACCAAGAAGATATACATCATATGCGATGCCCGGTGTATCATAGACTCCCACCTCATTTGGTAATGCAGGGTTAGACACATCTATTACACGAAGACCTGACCCATGACATGCTACGTAAGCATAGGATCCAGCAACACATATCCCGCATCCATAACCAGGTAAATCGCAATGGCCCATTTCAAGTGGATTAGAGGGATTTGAGACATTTATTACTTTGAGTTGTGGATATGAAGATGCAGTGGTAACATAGCAAAAAGAGTCTGACACACATATATCACCACCGGAGGCTAAACCTCCCAACGAACCTATCTTCGTCGGGTTCTCTGGATCCGATACGTCTACAATTTCCATGTTATTCATGGTTTTTATATAGGCATGTGAGCCCGAAACAAATACTCCAGATACGTAACAATAAACTGGGTTATAGCACCCTATTTTATTCGGGTTATAAGGATCTGAAATATCTACTATATCAAGTTTGTCGCTAGCGCCAGTGACGTAGGCGTAATTGCCTGAAACATGAATATCATATATGCCACCAGAATTAAAATAATTCCAACTACTTACTTCATATGGGAAGACTTCAATCTGCCTTGAGGATGACCAATCTCCCCAGCCAACATTACTTTGACTGTTTACTCGCCAACAGTGCTTACCACTAACAAGGTCTGACCAAGTGTAAGATGCTGTTGTAATTGTCTCGTCCACTTCTGGAGACGAGAAATCAGAATTATCGTCTATCTGTAATTGATAGTTGGTTGCATTCTCAAAGATTGACCAGCTGAATTCTATACTGCCTTCGTTCCAGAACCACGCACCGTCATTCGGCTGTAATAAAGCAGGGGCAGATCCTTCTGACCCTATATTTACTTCATCTTTACTCCAGTTGCCCACTTTATCATAGGCTTTTGCTGTGATCTTACGAACCACACCAGCCCAAGTGTAAACAAAAGGCTCGGCCTCTAAAGTGTGCACGAGGTTTTTATCCATATAGAGCTCCACTTTCTTTAGTCCTTTGTTATCAGAAGCCTCTATTTCTATCTCTACACTTCCAGTAATTTTCTCACCATCCTTTGGCTTTACAATTTTGACTATGGGAGGACTAAAATCTATCAACTGGTCACATCCCCAGAGAAAAAACATACAAAAAATCCCAAGAATCAATTTTTTTATACCCTTATTCTTCATTTTCCTCCTCTCCTTTTTTTAATTCTTGTTTCGCTTTGTGAAAGATTTTAGAACCATACTTTCCAATAATACCACCAATTGCAAAGATTAGCAAACAAAAAATAAAAACCTGAAGTTTTTTTATTCTCTTCGACTCCAGAAATGGAGCTTTTAAGGGGAAAAACTTATTCACCATTTGCTTGCGAAGAACGTAAGGATCTACTGTGCGTATGAACCAAAAGTCAGTAGATGCTCGTGCTTCGGCAATACGACAATCTTTGGTTAAAATTCCCCAACCTTCTCCTTGACCAACCCAAATTTTCAATGTATCTGACTGCCAACCTGTTTTCTTGGTATACCAAGCACCAACAATTAAAGCAATCATAGTGGGGTCAAGAAAACTACTTAAAGACTCAGGTTCTGCCCTATTTATGACCACAATATTATAACCATTAGATGTTTCTTCCAAATCAATATCTACATCGTAGATAGTACGTTCTACCATAAGTTTTCTTATTTGCTCCCGTGCTTTTTCTAACTCCTCTAACTCAAGTTGTGACTTTATGGAAGGAGCAGAGCGTTTTCTCCGTCGACGTCTTCCTTGTCTATAAGGCACCCGAGCTTCTGCTTCATATATAATTTGAGTATTTATAGATAGAAACATATCTAAGGACAAAATAGCAGTTAGCATTGCTATTCGTAAAATTCTGGTTTTCATATATGTTATTTTAACATTTCACTAACCACTATACTATTCTTACACCCCAAATCCAAAAAGTTAAGTTAGATCTTTGCACTCCTTTCTCAATCCTTCTCCATAAACTCCGTGTCCTCTGTGGTTCATTTTTCCCTTTTTTTCATATATTGTGCCTCTACTTAATTGGCAATTTAATTGTGACCACACTCCCTTTGTTTAGTTCACTTTCTATCCCGATAGTCCCGTTATGTTTATCAATTATGTTTTTAGATATAGCAAGCCCAAGGCCTGTTCCTCTCTTTTTAGTGGTAAAGAATGGGTCAAATATTTTATTAAGGTCTTCTTTAGCAATACCGGAGCCAGTATCAGTAAATTTAGTCTCTACAACCCCATTTTTTACTCTGGTAGCAACAAGTAATTTGCCTCCTCCCTGCATAGATTGAAATGCATTCAATATTACATTAATAAATACTTGTTGAATCTGCTGAGGGTCAGCCAGAATTTTTGGTATCTTCTCATCTATGTTTTTAACTATTGTGATCTTTTCAATAAGTGCCTGATGAGATGCTAATGTTAATGAATTCTCTAATAGCTTATTTATATCCGTAAGTTCGGGTTTGGGCTCTGGTTGTCGTGCAAAACTCAAGAATTTCCGGACAATTGAAGCGGCTTTTTCCGATTCGTGCTCTATAGTTTTTATGCTTTTCAATACAGTGAGGTCAGCATTACTTATCTCTGAAGCCAAAAATTCAGCTCGTCCCATTACTACAGCAAGTGGGTTATTAATTTCGTGTGCTACACCTGCTGCGAGTTGTCCAAGTGTAGCTAATCTTTCAGAATGCATCATTTCTTGCTCAGCATACTCCCTTAGTTTCTCATCTCTTTCTTTAAGTGAAGAAGCCATAAAATTAAAAGTTTCGCCCAGTTCTCCAATTTCATCTAAAGATTTTGAATTGCATTTAACACGAGCATCCAGGTTACCATTTGCTATCTGTTTAGAAGCGGATACTAAATATTTGATAGGTTTTATTATCCTGTTTGCCAATAAATAGGCTATAACCAAAGAGATAAATACTCCAGCTACTGTTATTCCCAAGAATATAAGTAAAGTGCGTTTTCTTAAATCCACAAACTTCTTCTCAAGTATTCCTACATAAAGAATGCCAATAACCTCATCTTTAATATTTTTTATAGGCTCATAGGCTGTTATATACCAGTCGTTGACAACAAAAGCCCTGCCAAACCATGGATTTCCTTTTTCTAATACTTGTTCATACACCTCTTCAGATACGCGAGTCCCAATAGCTCTTTCTCCATTTGATTTTTCAACATTTGTAGAAATGCGTAAGTCCTTTTGAAAAATAGTAGCTGTGCCAATATCTTTTCCCTCGTATGTTTCCCCATAATAGACAATATCTTTCACTTTATCAACAATCTCATAATTCCTATTGAGTAAGTTTCCACCATACAATACCCCAATCAGATTTCCGTTATAATCAAAAATAGGTGATGCCACTTTTATCATCATTCCGTCAGTTCTTTCTTTTTCTAATGTTGATTTTGCTTTTGGAGTGGGAATAAATTTTATATGCGATTGCTTGGCAAGGTCTTCGCCTTCTTTTAGCAATTCCTTTCTCGTTATTACTTGAGTTGATGCTACTATCTTTTGCTCTGTCAATACCTTGTTTACCAATTCGTCATTAGCTTGGTTATCACCAATAACTTGAGGGTTGCGAGTCCTAACAAGAACCTTTCCCTTATTATCAGTAAGAGTTAGGATATCTAATTTTTCCTCTACTCTTATTGCTGTAAGTTTTTCTTTTAGTTCCTTTATATTCTTAGACGGGAGGGCATCTTTTATGAAATACCTCTTCGTAGTTATCCGTATTAGATTCCGAACATCATCAATTTTTCTTTGATATATCTCACGAGCAGAATTTAAATCCATTTCCACCTTTCTTTGTGCTTCACGTACTATAGAATTGCCAATCAGATGGACTCCCACCCAAGTTGCGACCAAACCGGTGGTAATTATGACGATGAGAAAACAAAAAATGGATTTTGCCCTCAGGGATATTTTCATTGTTGTCAAAGATTTAATATCACTCTAAAAGGGAGTATGTCAAGGTTAAAATGAAAAAGTTATTAGGATTAAGAGAATAGGAGAAAAAATGAAATTATGATAAATCAGCAGATTATAGAATATTAAGAATCCTTAAAAATTATTCTTAGGTTTTTATGGCGGTACCCCGATTTGACTACTTAGAAAATACCATTGATATTGAAATTCCATTTGATAAAATGCCTCTCTCTAAGTACCATAACCACCATCAATTGATTGTAGTATAGTGTTTAATAATGTTAGATATAAGATTATGATTTGTCAAGAAATCATTTGTGAGACTTGCTTAATTTTTACAATGTTAGAAGTCGGGAAGAAGAGATGCCTCAACAAGGACGAATATGGTAAAGTGTTGTGAGTGCATATATTTAGGTG
>JAUWHX010000066.1 GCA_030605695.1 bacterium
GCAGAGTTTGATATATCCCGCTCTTGCCATAATGGAATATTCTGGAATCCTGCCTGCCCATAACTTCGCACAACTCTTGCAAGTCCACAAATCCGCTCGCAGATGATGGGGTTCTTTTTATGTGGCATCGCCGATGAGCCCTTTTGTCCACTCGCAAACGGCTCCTCAAGTTCCTGAATCTCCGTCCTCTGCGAATGCCTTATTTCCTGTGCAATCTTTTCACAAGAAGTTACAATCATAGCAAGTGTCAGTAAATACTGGCAATGGCGGTCTCGCTGGAGGATTTGAGTTGATACGGGAGCTGGCAGAAGTCCAAGCTTCTTGCAAGTAAGCTCCTCAATCTGCGGAGAGCTATGTGCATAATTCCCACAGGCACCTGAAATCTTGCCATAAGATATATTGGATATTGCATTTAGAAGCCGAGTCTCATTTCGCCTCATCTCCTCATACCATATAAGAAACTTCAAGCCGAGCGAAGTGGGCTCAGCATGAACACCGTGCGTCCTCCCAACCATAAGAGTCTTTTTCTCGTCAAGTGCCTTTTGCTTTAGAGCTTCCTTTAGCTCCCGAAGTTCTTTTAAGATGATTTCCCCTGCTTCTTTCATCAACAATGAGAGTGCTGTATCTACTATGTCGTAAGAGGTCAGCCCAAGATGTATCTGCCCGGAAAGTTCGCCAACCGACTCGCCGACACTTTCAAGAAATGCTATTAAATCATGATGTGTGATGGCTTCAATCTCTTTGATGCGGGCTGGGTCAAACTTTGCTTTGCTTTTTATTTCTTTTGCTATCTCTGGCGATATTTCACCAAGTTCAGCACGTGCATCAAGAACCGCAAGCTCTACTTCCAGCCACTGCTGATATTTAGATGTATCACTCCATATTTCCTTAAACTCAGGGGTTGTATATCTTTCTATCATTTTGGCATAGATTTCTTTGCTCGCTCCCAATCCTCAAGAAATCTTTTTATTCCTTTGTCTGTGAGCGGATGCTTGAACATTAACCTGAGCACCTTAAACGGAATTGTGCAAATATGAGCACCCAATTGAGTTGCCTCAACCACATGCAATGGATGACGAACCGAAGCTACAAGAACTTCAGCGTCAAACTCATAATTCTCAAGCATAATAATGACCTCACTTACAAGCTCCATCCCATCCTGCCCTGCATCATCAAGTCTTCCTATAAAAGGCGATATATAATTTGTGCCTGCCTTTGCTGCAATAAGAGCCTGATTGCAGGAAAAAACAAGAGTTGTGTTCACTTTGATTCCTTTGCTCCGAAGGATTCTAATTGCTTTTACTCCTTCTGGAGTCATTGGAACTTTTATACAAATATTTGGATGAATCTTGGCAAGCTCCTCTCCTTCTTTAACAATTCCATCTGTGTCAAGACTAATTCCTTCAGCTGATACAGAGCCGGGAACAAGCTCGCATATTTCTTTTAAAATATCATTTGGCTCACGATGAGTTCTTTCTACTTCTTTTCCAAGCAAAGTTGGATTTGTAGTAACACCATCAAGAACTCCCCAATCTTTTGCCTCACGAATTTCGTCCAGATTTGCCGTATCTATAAAAAATTTCATATTTCCTCCTTAAAATGAAATACCTATTGAATAAACTATTTCTTTTATATCACCTATTGTATAAAAAAGATTCTCCTCTCCCGGCTCAAGAAGAAGGACTCCAAATTTCACCCTACCAGAAAGTAAAAACTTTGAAAAATTAAACTCTGCTAATGAAGCTATATGGAACCCTATTGGATTTGAATTTAGAGTATAATACTCCGTTATAATCCAGCCTCCTTCTTTTCTGCGGTCCTTGACATAGTTTTTTAATAAGTGAATCCCTATTCCCGGGCCCAACTTGAGTTCCATTTTTCTCTTGAGCAATGTGAAGAAAATGGTTTCCTGAAAAGAAAGAGAAGAAAATACACATTCCTTGCTTCTTGTTCCTTCAACTTCTTTGCAATCTTTTTTCCAGTATTCCATCTCTTCATAAATTGAAAACCTCGGAGCTAAGTCAATAAAATAATGGGCACTAAATGCAGGAATTATTAAATCCTTTCCTTCTATAGATAAAGCACTGCCTCTTATACCCCAACATTGAAAGAGAAATAAATAGAGAAGACTCACTCCTTTGCTATTTTCTCAAGTTGTTCTTGAACCCATTTCTGCATATCTTGGTTAACCGTATCAGCAAGAGCGCCTCCTATCCAGTTAAATTTCTCCTCATCAATTCCTGCAAATTTATAAGCTTTAAGTTCGTCGTTCTTCCAACGGCTTTGTAAACGTTTCCAGGTCCTTGATACCTCTGGATGCTCATCACAATAAGAGGAATCAGAAAGTTCAGATAAGTCATCATCAAGATGATACCTCTTTATGAATTCTTGTATATCCTGCTCGTGCTTTTTTATGGCATCCATCAAATTGCTTGAAGCTTTAACATAAAGCTCTGCTTGCTCCTGAGCAATCTTTCCATCTTCTGGTGGCTTAAACTCAGAAACTTTTTTCTCTTTCGGAATATCTTCTCCGCATCCAATAAATAATAAAACGAAAAGAGAAGCTAAGAAAATCCTCATTTCACACCTCCTGTTTTAATTCCTATAATATGTGTAAGCCCCAACTCCTGATGGGTTCTCACAAAATACGAAATGCCAAGTCTCTTATAATTTAATAAAGCCCCTATACTAAATGACGCTGGATAAGTCTTTACCCCTACCCCAAAACTTAAAAGTTCTGAAAGCTTGATTTCATTTCTTATCCTGATTTCAAATGGATACCAGGATTCTTTATAAAGCTGAATCTGAGTGGTAAAATCGGACATTGGTTTTGTAACAACTGTTCCTATAACTCTTTTCGGAACTTCTTCCTCAGAGATTTTTGGAAAGTTAAGGTTCTGCAAGCTTAAGTTAAATTCAGAAGAAGGAGTAAGTTTAAAGCTTGCTCCGAAATCAAGCCCAATCGCAAAGTCGCTTCCCCTATCTTTTATGCATACATTCATTCCCCTTAGCAAAATTCCAAATTCTCTCCATCTATATCCTAAAAGAAATTCATTTTCCCGATAGAGTTCATTACCGAAATTTGAAACACCGAGGCCAAAATCCTTTATTGAACAACTAATCCTTGTATAAGGAATAACCCCGAAAGAATTCACCCATAAAGTTTGGGCGCCGGAACCTGATAGCTTTGCTGGATTCTCAAAAATGCTCTCTTCTTCACAATCTATTGCCTCAAAAGCACCTTGAGCCATCAAAGGCAAAAGAAACAAAGAAAATAATATATTTCTCATCTCTCTGTCAACTTTACTATGGAAATAAATGTTGTCAAGATTTAAAAACTAATGTTGGAGAATTACACAAAAAGCTAATTTCTGATATTTTTCTGTGGCAGTTTTTCTTTATCCAAATCCACTGGGTCATAGAGCTTGTATCCACAATCGGGAATCCTTTTCACTTTGTAATATTTATCTTTGTATTGCCAGGCAAAATAGTTACATCGTTCTAATCTGTCAAAAGTCATAAGAACTCCCAAGAGTCCATGTTTTTTAATTGCCTCAGATGCGTAATTAGAACAGCTTGGTGTGAAATTGCAAACATCTCCCTGCCGAGAAGAGAAAACAACCTGATATACACGAATAAGTTGAGTACCAAGCAAAGAGAAAAGTGATTGCTCTTCTCTTGTAGAATCAGCACATTCACAGCAAATTAAAAGAGGTAAAAGAAACAGCATTTTTCCCCTATAGAATACTTGCACCTATATTTTATGTCAAGAGAAAATTGACTACAGAGAATACAGAGAAAAAAGATAAAAATATAGGAGACTTGAGGTAAGTTCAATTATTTCAGAAGTTGCTTTTATAAACTTAAACTAAATTATCAAGAAGTGGGGGAGAGGTTTATGAAATAGGTTACTTATCCACAGGATTCTACGAAAGATATAAATATACGAGGTAAACAATGTAAGTAATTAGAAGAAAACCGCCTTCTTTTCTTGATAATTTATACTGTGTGAGGAGTAATGGGAACAAAATTATCGCATAGCCCAACATTATCCAGCCATCTATTCTGAAAAGTCTTGGACTCACATCTATTGGTCGGATTATTGATACACATCCTAAAACCAATGTAATGTTCAAGATATTACTTCCCAATATATTACCAAGCGACATCTCTGATTCCTTATGTAACATAGCTACGACGGATGTAACAAGCTCCGGTAAAGATGTTCCTATTGCTATCATTGAAAGCCCAATTATTGCTTCTGATACTCCAAGAAATCTTGCTATCAGAACACCTGAATTAACCATAAGTTTTGCTCCAACTGCTATTCCAATCATCCCAGAAAGTATAGCTGCCCAAGGATATCTTTTAATCCAGGCAGGGTAGCTCTTTTCTCTCTGAGTAAAAGTCTCTTTTCGTCTGGATAAATAAACAAAATAGCATATAAAACTTACGAAAAGTATAATACCTTCCCATCGTTCTAATCGGCGATTGGCTATGAAAATTAATAACAAAACTGTTACTCCCAGCATAACTGGGAAATCTCTTTTTAAGGCAGATTTTGATACGGAAACTACTGAAATAATGGCGGCTATGGCAAGTGCTAATCCAATATTGCAAATATTGCTCCCAATAATATTACCGACGGAAATATCTCCACTTCCTGAAATTACTGCTGTCAATGAAACTGCGAATTCAGGAAGTGATGTTCCAATAGCTACAACTGAAAGCCCAATAATCAATGGAGAGACTTTAAATATTTCTGCGCCTCTTGATGCTCCATCTACCAGCCAACTTGCTCCTTTAACAAGTATCCATACTCCCAGAATAAAAAGTATTATAGTTAAAATCATCGTATTACAATCGTAGGGTAGGTTGAAACATCTGCTTCAACCAGATAAGAGCAGAGGCTCTCATCTACCCAGACTTAAAAAGAATAATGAAATGAAAAACGCCAATCATCAGTTGGGAAATCATATAATGCTGAATCTCTACTTATATCAATCCGAAACCCATAAAATTTCACTCCGCCACCGAATGTCCAGCCTTCTCTATGACCAATTGTATCCCAGAAATGTCCTGTTCGTAGAAAAATAATATCCTTTATTATATATTCTCCACCTATCCCTTTCCATGTGTCATTCCAAATATATTTAAATCCATCACTTCCGTCTCTTAAGTCGTCTAATAAACCGACAAGTATTTTTGTCAATTCTATTGAGACTGTGAATTCTTCTGTCTTTGTAGGAAATGGATGCCAAGCGAGTCCAGTTCTTAATGTCCACGGGAGTGGGTCTAATACTCCTGCCTCCTTATATTTGATATTTGGTCCCATATTCTGTAAAGACATTCCAAATTGCCAAACTTTACTTGGTATGTAAAGTAGACCTGCATCCAATGCCCAAGAATTAGCTTTTCCTGGACGGGTAATCCATACAGGAACAAGGTAACTATAGATGTATTTGGCTCCTATACCTATGCTCAATTCCTTGTTTAATTTCTTGGCATAAGAAATCTTTACTGATAAATCCGATGTTTTTCGCCCCTCTTCTATCACATTTCCATATTCGTCTATCCCAAGAGTAGTGTTGCCTGAAGTTAACCATATAATGTGTCCACCAATAGCCCCATCTCTAATTGGATGAACATAACTCAAGAATTTATAATACATCCCGGTATAAAGTCCGGGCAACAAATTTACATACGTAAGTCCAATATTATGCTTCTGCTGGAAAGCCATTCCTGCATCGTTGTAATATGTGGCTAATGCATCATCTGAGATAGTGGTAAATACAGCACCCATCCCATTTGCTCTTGCTCCGGGATAAAACATAAGAAAAGGCACTCCCGCCTCAGAAGCCTTTGCATCTGAACAAAGGAGATAGAAGAATATAGCAGAAGCTACGAGCTTTTTCATTGCTAAATTGTATTGTCAATTGCTTCTATAAACTTGCTACTACTTTCCTTATCCTCCGGAGGGCTTCGCGGATATTGGATTCGGAATTTGCATAAGTGAATCTAATATAGCCCTCAGCAAATCTGCCAAAAGCTGTGCCAGGCAAACAACATACTCCTACTTCATCAAGAAGTTTTAGTGCTAAATCTTTTGATGGAATTCCAAGAGCTTTTATATTAGGGAAAGCGTAAATTGCTCCTTTTGGCTTTACGCATTTTATTCCGGGCATTGAATTTAATCCATCAACCATAATGTCTTGTCTTTTCCTGTAAACTTCTCGCCATTCTTCTATAATATCCTGTTTGCCAGCTAATGCTTCAATTCCTGCAATCTGAATAAATGGAGGGGTGCACGAATTGCATTGAACCGAGAGAGAGGTTACTTTATATGCAAGTTTGGGGTCCATAACTCCGTAGCCCAATCTCAAGCCAGGCATTGCGTATGTTTTAGAAAGCGACTCTACTATTATGGTTTTCTCTTTCATATCAGGATATTTCGTAATGCTTTTAAATTCTCCTTCAAAAAGAATTCGGGAATAAACTTCATCTGACATAACCCAAATATCTTTGTCTCTCAAGAGTTCAGCTAAATCAGATAAATCTTTGTCTGATAGTATTCCTCCTGTGGGATTTTGTGGAGAATTAATAATTATAAGTTTTGTCCGCTCGGTAATCTTATCCCTTATTTCGTCAATATCTATGGAAAAGCCCTTTTCTTCTGGCAGGTGATATGGCTTTGGCACACCGTTTGCGAGTATGGTAGTTGGCTCATACACAAACCAACAGGGATCTGGATAAAGAACTTCATCACCCGGGTTTATCACAGCTAATATAGTGAAAAACACTATTGCACTGCCACCTGCTCCAACTACTACCTCATCTATTCCTATATCTATGCCTCTTGTCTTTTTGATATAATCAGCGATTGTTTCTCTGAATTCTGGAATGCCCGGCCCAATTGCATATTTTGTATATCCATCTTTGAGGGCTTTTATTGCCGCTTCCGTAATGTTCTCCGGAGTATCAAAATCCGGCTGTCCTATTTCAAGATGAATTATTGATTTACCCTGTGCTTCAAGCTCCTTTGCGTTGGCAAGAAACTCAAACGCCGCAGTAGGAGTTAAATGCTCTACTCTTTTCGCAAACATCTTTTTACCCCTCCAAGTTACAGCTGGCAATCTACAGCAAAAAACCCGTCGGCTGTCAGCTTTTTAAATTTATCGCTACTAACTTTATCTCTGTCATTATATCTATTGCGAATTTGAGACCCTCGCGGTGCAACCCAGATTGCTTATACCCTCCAAATGGCATATAGTCAACTCTGAAATCTGTAGAGTCGTTTATCATCACTCCACCAAATTGCAGTTCTCGTGCCGCATACATGGCAGTATCTAAATCCCGCGTGAAAATAGCTCCGTGCAAGCCATATTTAGAGTCGTTAGCTTTATTTATCGCCTCATCAAGCGTATTAAAAGGAGAAACCACTACTACTGGACCAAAAATCTCTTCCTGCACCACTTTAGCTTTCTTAGGCACATTCTCAAGTATTGTAGGCAAGTAAAAGTTGCCTTCTCGCTTGCCTCCTATTGATAACTTACCTCCAAGTTCAAGTGCCTCATTAACCCAGTCCTCAACTTTTGTTGCTTCCTCAAGTGTAATCATAGGACCCATATCCGTTGCCTCATTTAGCTTATCTCCTACTTTATATTTTGCAGTCTGGCTCACAAATTCCTGCATAAATTTGTCATAAATTGGCTTCTGCAAATAAAGTCGCTGGACTCCTATACAATCTTGACCAGCCGCCCAGAATGAGCCGGAAACAATGGATGGGACAGCAAGTTCTAAATCCGCATCTTCCATAACTATAACAGCAGATGATGAGCCGAGTTCCATCATCACTTTTTTGAGTCCTGCTTTGCGGATTATGTCTTCGCCTGCCTCAACTCCACCTGTAAATGTTATTACTCTTGGACGAGGGTCTTTAATCAGCACATCGCCTATTTCTCTTGAATATCCGGTAATTATAGATAGAGCTGGCTCTGGCATCCCGGCTTCCAAAAGCAATTCCCCAAGCTTGAGTGCAGAAAGAGGTGTAAGATATGTTGGTTTCAGGACAAGTGCATTACCTGCTGCAATTGCAGGTCCTGCCTTATGAACTATCATATTTAAGGGGTCATTGTATGGCGTAATGGCAAGCACTATTCCCACGGGCTCACGGAGCCAGTATCCAAATCTATTCTCCTTGCGATAATCGGCATCTATATGCACAATTTCGCCCTCAATTCTTTTTGCTTCTTCCGCCGCATAAGTCAGGGTATTTACTGCCCGCTCTGCTTCTTTTCTTGCTTCTCTGATAGTTTTTACTCCCTCAAGTGCAATAGTCTGCGAGAAATCCTCAAGCTTTGCATCTAATAGCTCGGCAGTCTTTTTTAGAATCTCGTATCTCTCATAAGTTGAGAGTTTACGCATAATTTTAGCACCCTCTTCTGCTGACTTATAAGCTTCCTCAACATCCGAAGCTTCAGCCGCAGGAACTGTATCTATAACCTTCTCATCTTGAGGATTCAAGACCTCTATTTTCTTGGGTTTGTCAACCCACTTGCCACCAATTATTTGTTTCATAATTCACCTCCATTTTTTAGCCACAGATTTTAACCACGAATTACACGAAAAGACACGAATTAAAAACAAAGACTTTCTTTGTGCTCAATTCCTATAGATATTATCTTACTAGATTTACTTTCTTTGTCTGTGAGAAATTGCTTCCTGACATTCTGAGAAAGTAAATGCCTGAAGATACAGGTTGATTCTGGTCATCGGTGCCATCCCAGATACTTGAATGACATCCTGCCGGTAGTTCTGCATCAATAAGAGTCTTAACCTTTTTCCCGGTAATATCATAAACCGCCAAACTCACACGACTATTCTTTGGCAACTCATATTTTATTCTTGTGAATGTACTGAAAGTAGTAGGAGAAGTCGGATACAAAGTGAACTTTTGTGATTTATAAGTATCTTCAGCAACAGCCACACTATCTGACCAGCCTGCAAGTTTTGCCATCATCCACCAAACTGTTTTGCCCTTCTGTTCGCAACTTTCATAAGTAGTGTGGCCTGCCTCGTTTCCATTGAAATGCGTGTGTTCCACTGGAACGGTGCTGTCATTATACTCATAAGTGTTATGTTCCCATTTTGAACTGTCTGGATTAAACCACCAGCTATCCAGGTCGCCAAAATCAAATAGAACTTTGTTATTAGCATTGCAATACTGACGAATCTGTTGATTTCTCAGGTAACGATTATAGCCACCACCACCCGTTGCCTGAGAATTGCAAGTCATATAAATAAATATCACATTCGGGAATTCTGTTTCAAGAGAAGTTATTGAATCAAGATATGCATTCACTTGTGCCTCAGAATAGCCGGTTAATTGACAGCACCAGGACCACATAGATATGTTAATAGTGGGATTGTTATTAAGGACATCGCGGGTGTCATCCATTCCTGCTGTGGTTCCCCAATATTCATCGGGAGTTATATAGGTATCGCCTTCCTGACCATCAAATATACAGAAAGCACTTGCTTCAGTTGGCAAATTACTACTCTGCCTGGCAACACTATAAGTAGCGTCCGCAGTTTCAATCCTACTAAGCCCTGTTGTCAATTGACCACCGTGAGATGTATGTGCATAATGCAATCTCAAGTTTACCTGCACAGAATCAATCCATTCCACAGGAATTTGTGAAAGGTCTGTGCAAGTATAGTCTATAATAAGTGATGTATTCCACGAATATGCAGTCGTTACAATAAACATTACCAAGAAACCAACTACCGACAATTTAAACATTTTACTCTTCATAATTTACTTCCTTTGTTTCTATTTATATAACTCTAATCTATTTTGTCAAACAAAAACTAACAGGTAACAATTCGGGAAGGGTCTATTGTAGATGACGATTTCTCAAGCAGTTGGTGGATATTCAGCAAATCACTTAAAAGAGAAAAGCCAGTTTCTCTTCTTCCTGCTCCCGGACCTACTATTGTAACTTCTCTTAACTCATCTGTGACAAAAGTCAACGCATTTAGCACTCCATTAACCTGAGCCAAGAAATCTCCTGTATTCAATTTCTCAGGGCTTACACTGGCTTTAATTCCACCGTTTTCTTTGCGGACTTTGCCAATTAGTTTATATCGTTTGTTTTCGGATTTTGCTTGCTGAATATCTTGAAGAGTAATCCCGGTGATTCCTGTTCTTTCTATATCCTGCACTCTTAAATTGCCTCCCATTACCACATTAGCAAGTATCAAGACTTTAGCAAGTGCGTCCCAGCCTTCTACATCAGCATCTGGTTTGGCTTCCGCATAGCCAAGCCGTTGTGCCTCTCGCAATACTTCCTCATAAGTCTTGCCGCTTTCCATCTCGGTAAGGATGTAATTGGTAGTGCCGTTCAAGATTCCTCTTATTTCTTGAACTTTAATACCAGCAAGTGTCTCAAGTCCCAAGTTTAAAGCAGGCGTTCCAGAGATGACAGTTCCCTCAAATCTAAAAAACACCTCGTTTTCATAAGCCAATTTAGCAAGCTCACGATATGCCAGAGCCACAGGTCCCTTATTAGTTGTGATTACATGCTTCTTATTATTCAAAGCAGACCTTATATGCATAATCCCTGGCTCTCCAGTCTCAATATTAGTAGGAGAAGCTTCAGCAATCACATTAGCATTGGTATCAGTTATTGTGCGTATGCTATCCCAGTCCTTTATACCTTCAGAATAGCTATCAATTTTGCCTGTTTCCTTTATGAGTGAGAGAATCTTTTTTAAATCAAGTCCTTCTTCTGCATAAACTGAGCCTTTAATGGGGTCAGAGATAGCTACTACATCAAAATCAAGTCCATACTTTTCTTTAAGCCAGATTCCTTTTTCCTCTAATATTTCAGCAAATCCCTGTCCCACAGTTCCAAATCCAATAATCGCAATTTTATACTTCATCTTTCCCTCCATTGGTTAATGTTATCTCTTAGGGTAATTGTGGCTTCACGGGCTTTTTGAGCAAAATCAGAACCGCCGGAAGCATAAATGATTGCCCTTGAAGAATTAATAATTAAGTTCTCCCCACCATATTTGACCACCTCTTCTGCTTTTCCACCCTGAGCCCCTACTCCCGGGACTAATAAAATTAAATCAGGAGCAACTTCTCTTACCTTTTTCAATAACTCTGATTTTGTAGCTCCAACCACGAGTCCGCAATTTCCATTTGTGTTCCACTTATTCACAAGTTCTGCTACCTGTAAATACAAAGGAGGGTTTCCGTGCATCTGAAAATCCAAAGCCCCAGGATTTGAGGTAAGGCAAAGAACAAATATGCCCTTGTCCTCATACTCAATGAATGGCTCAATGCTGTCGCCTCCTAAATAAGGATTAACTGTTATCCCGTCAAATCCAAATTGCTCAAAAGCCATTTTTGCATACATTTTGCTTGAGTTTCCTATATCAGCTCGTTTCCCATCAAGAATTACAGGAATGTTAGATGGTATGTAATCTCTTGTTTTCTTTAAAGTTTCAAAGCCTCGTGCTCCCCCGGCTTCATAAAATGCAGAATTAAGTTTATAAGCACTAACAAGGTCACAGGTAGCATCAATTATCTGGCGGTTAAATTCAAATATTGGGTCGGGTTCTTGGTTCAAAAACTCCGGTATTAATTTAGGGTCTGTGTCTAAGCCAATACAAACAAGTGAATTATTGCAATTCACTGCCTCTCTGTATTTTTCATAAAACTTCATCATCAATTTATACTTTAGATTTACTCTTATGTCAAGGAGAAACAGAATATTTTTCTTGATACACTATGAAAGTATAAACCACAGAGGTCACAGAGCTTATGAAAAGAGAGCACAGAGAGTTTAAAATAAATCTTTTCTCTGTGTTCTCTGTGGTTCAAAAGTCTTTTCGTTTTATGATTTTTCTTTTCTCTGTGTTCTCTGTGGTTACATTTTTCTCTTGACAAGAGCAAAAGATATGGTATTTATGATAAAATGCAGACAGACAGACAGACAGACAGACAGACAGACAGACAGACAGACAGACAGACAGACAGACTCGTAGTATTGACCTGACCCCCGTTTGTCAAGATATTTTTTCTTTACCCCAAATTTTCAATAACTTACTAATCCAATTACCTAATAACCAATTAAAAACCCAAGCCAGCTGGCAGGAGGTGTGAAATGAGGAGAGGATTTGTTTGGGGGATAATGCTAATGGTATCCTTGCCTGCAATCGCACAGGAACAGATATGGACTAAAACTTATGGCGGTGGGGGGGGCTATTCTGTGGATGAGTGTGTAAGCGGTGGCTTTATAATTGCAGGAACGACAAACCGTGATGTCTATCTTATAAGGACAGATGCAGATGGTGATACTTTGTGGACTAAAAGGTATAGAAGAAGTGGTAATACTCGTGGCTATTCAGTTCAAGAATGTGATAGCGGGGGCTTTATAATTGCAGGATATACAGATTCTTATGGTGCTGGCTCTGGTGATGTCTATCTTGTAAGAACGAATTCAGATGGAGACACTTTATGGACAAGAACTTATGGTAGAACTTACAGTGATGAGGGCTATTCTGTTCAAGAGTGTGATAGCGGGGGCTTTATAGTTGCAGGAAGAACACAGTCTGGTGGTCCTGGTGGCTATCATGAGGTCTATCTTATACGGACAGATGCAGATGGTGATACCCTCTGGACTAAAACTTATGGAGGAGGCGTACTATATGGTGACTATGATGAGGCAAACCTTTCTGTAAAGGAGTGTGCATCGGGGGGCTTTATAATCGCAGGGTCTTCTAAATCTGGTGGTGTCTATCTTGTAAGGACAGATGCAGATGGTGATAAATTGTGGACTAAAACTTATAGTGGAACTGGTTGGGAGAAGGGCTATTCTGTGGATGAGTGTGATAGCGGGGGCTTTATAGTTGCAGGAAGAACACAGTCTGGTGTCTATCTTATAAGGACGGATGCAGATGGTGATACATTGTGGACTAAAACTTATAGTGGAACTGGCAATGATTATGGCTATTCTGTTCAGGAGTGTGATAGCGGGGGATTTATAATTGCAGGAAGAACAGGGCCTTATGATAGTGGCTCTCGTTATGATGTCTATCTTATAAGGACGGATGCAGATGGTGATACCCTGTGGACTAAAACTTATGGCGGAACTAAACGGGATGAGGGCTATTCTGTTCAAGAGTGTGCAGGTGGAGGCTTTATAATTGTAGGAGAGACAGTGTCTTTTGGTGATTGGGATGTCTATCTTATAAGGATAGGACCGGAGGAAGGAATAGAAGAAAATGGAAAGTTAAAAGTTAAGAGTTTTTCCGAATCCATCTACTACAGTAGTTAAGGTTCAGTGGTTAGGAGTTAGTGAAAGACAAAAGATTAGTTTAAAGGTCTATGATTTAGGAGGCAGGTTGGTAAAAACTCTTTTGAATAATGAGGTTATATCAGGGAATAAGATTGAGGTCCGCCTTGATGAACTTACTAAAGGTATTTACTTTGTGAAGATGGAAGCAGATAGTTTCACTGCAACAAAGAAAATAATTTTAATGAGATAGGGAGAAATAAAGAAAGGAGGTGTAAAATGCCAGTTTCTAAATCTGACAGATGTGTCCTTTGTTTAAAGCCTTTTAATGAATCGGTAAAAGAGGATAAAAAAACTGTTGAGCATATCTTCCCAAAAGCATGGTATCCCGAAAATACTCCTATCAATTTGGAAAAATGGAGAGTTCCTTCATGTCAAAAATGTAATAATGATTACAGTCGCATTGAACAAGACCTTTTAGTTTGTCTTGGACTAGGTCTGTTTAATTCCGATGAAAATGCTCCTGGTATTATACAAAAGGCAAGAAGATCTGTTGATCCTAATTGTGCTAAGAATGAAAGAGACAGGCAAAAAAGATTAATGCTAAAAAAAAGAATTGCCGGAAACTTATCTTCTACAGATCAAATTCCTCAAAAAGCAATGATTCCTAATTTTGGACCTCCACCAAATATTAAGGGAACACAACCTGTTCTTTTAATAAAAGCAGACCATATTAAGTTATTTACAGAAAAAATTGTCAGGGGTTTAACATTTTTATTGGATGGCTATCTTATTGAACCTGATTATTCAATAGATTACCACCTCTTAAACGATAAAGATTCAGAACCACATTTAAATAAGATTTGTAAACTTGGCGAAACTTATCACAAAGGTCCCGGTATTGTGGTGAGAAGAGCAGTTGCAAGTAATGATAAAATAGGTTCATTTTATCATATTGAAGTTTGGGGGCGTTTAAAAATATTTGCAATTGTTACAAAAGTTAAAGCTTTGCGAGATAATAAAGAATGAATGATTTAGGGAGAGGAATGAATGATTTGAGGAGGTCTGTGAAAGAATCGGGGACTACCCCGAGAGATTCGGGGACTACCCCAAGAGATTCGGGGGCTACCCCAAGAGATTCGGGGGCTACCCCAAGAAGTTCGGGGGCTACCCCAAGAAGTTCGGATACTACCCCGAAAATGTCGGGGATGTCTGCTAATGAGTAACAGAGTTCAGGAAGAGAAAAAATGCTAACAGGGATTGAAAGAGAACTTAAGAGAAATAAGAATAAAAAGAAAAAATCTCTTCCAATCTCTTAAAATCCCTGTTGATAATAGAATTTCAAAAAAGGAGGAAAGATGGCAAGAAAGGGATATATACCAGGACGAGATGGGGATTTTAATAGTTGGCAGAATAATTTCGTCTCTTATGTTATTACCAATGCCGCAGCTCTGGGTATCACTCCAGCCGAAGTAACTGAATTGCAGAATGCTCAAACAAGCTGGAATAGTAGCTTTCCTGCTTCTATAACTGCCAAGAATGCATCAAAAGGAGCGAATGAGCTTAAAGACGAAGATAGAGATACACTTGAATCAACAGCCAGACTGCTGACCAGAAAGGTTCAGGCAAGAAAAGAAACCACCGATACACAAAGAGAAGGACTGGGCATAACCGTGCCGGATATGGATCCGACAGCACTTTCGGAGGATGTAGTGCTCAACACTACGCCACCGATGGTGCATATAGACCATTCCAAGCCGAGAATGGCGTTTGTGCACTTTGGGGCAAATCCGCAAAATGAGAAGGAAAATGCAAAGCCAGATGGGATAAAAGGTGCGAGGATTTGGTATCATATGGGTGGATTGCCAACCGGAGGTGCGAAGTGGGAGTTCCTTGCCGATGATACGAATTCGCCATATAACCATATAATCAATAATGATATTGGAATAACTGTTGCTTACAGGGCGCAGTGGTTTGATAATCGGCTGCGGTTGGGACCTTTGGGTGACCCGATAACAGTTGCTATCTCACCGTAGGAAATAGGACGCAGATTAACGCAGAAAAAACAGGATTCAAAATTAACCACAAAGAACACAAAGATACAGGAGAAAGGGAGAAAATATTTATTTCTTTCCCCATTTCTCTTGAAGAAATAGGATGCAGATTATTCTCTAATTCTTCTTTTGCTGGCAGTTGGGATACCAAGTTGAGTCCTATATTTTATTACAGTGGTGCGAGCTATTTTGGAGCCTTCTTTTTGCAAGATTTGTGAAATCTCCGGGTCTCGCAGTGGACAAGATTTATCCTCCTGGGCAATCAACTCTTTTATACGATGCACTATTTCTGGGTAATTTTTGATTTTGCCTCCTGAGAAGAAGTTTTTCAACTTAAAAGCACCTCTTGGAGTCTGGACCCATTTTCCTTTTACTGCTCTTGAAATGGTAGAAACATTTCTGCTTATACCATCAGCAACTTCCTGAAGAGTAAGAAATTTCAAAGAGTTGCTTTTGTGATTCAGGAAATCAAGCTCATTTTTGACAATATAATCTGCAATAGCAGTAAGCGTTTCTCTTCTTTTCTCTATCCCTTCAATCAAAAACTTTGCTTCCTGCCATTTTTTCCTTAAATAATCCTTCTCCTCTGTGTTAAGAGCTGATAAATTCTGAAGCATTGCTTGATAGGGCTTGGATATCTTGATTTTTGGAATCCATTCACCTGTGAGAGAAGCAACCCATTCTTCTTCTTGCCATTCTATTAGTATTTCAGGCAAGACATATTTTACATCTCCTTCCCATATTTTGCCTGGCTTGGGTCTGCAAACTTTAATATGTTGAAGAATTTTTTCTAAATCAAACCCAGAAATTTTTAGTTTAAGTTTTATTTTCTCGTAATCTTGAGCAATGAAATCTTTAAAGTAATTTTTAACTATGGATATAGCGATTTTTGGAGTTTTTTTATTAGATTCAAGTTGTATAAGCAGGCATTCTTGTAAGTCCCTTGCCCCTATTCCAACTGGTTCAAATCTCTGAATTTGCTTAAGCAAGAGTTCAACAATCTTATGGTCTTCATCAAAAAACTCAGCAATTTTCTCTACGGATACGGGCAAATAGCCATCTTCATCAAGTTCGTAAATAATATACTCACCAATCTCAAGTAACTTTGGGTCTTTTATTGTAATCCTGAGTTGGGAAAGTAGGAATTCTTTGAGTCTTGGTTTTGAGATTGGGATTGGGAAATTTTGTGCTTTTGCTAGATTGGGCTCCAAAGACCTTGGATAAGTACCCCAATCATCTATTTCTTCAGGCAATGGGAGTTCTTTCTCCTCTTCCTCTTTTTCAAGGAAAAGGTTTTCCTCAAGTTTTTGCTTAAGCAATTGCAAAAGCTCAAGCTCCGGGAGTTGAAGCAAATCAAGTCTTTGTATTAAAACAGTTGCTAACCTTTGTTCTAATTTCAGTTCTAATCTTTGCTCAGGTATCATAATCTGAATTTCTCACCAAGATATAATTCTCTTGCTTTCGGGTTTTGGATTATCTCCTTTGTTTCACCAGAAAGAAGTATCTTGCCTTCATATATTATGTAAGTCCGGTCGGTGATTTCCAGTGTTTCTCGGACATTATGGTCTGTAATAAGGATTCCAATTTCCTGAGCTTTTAAATCTTGAACTATTTTTTGAATATCCATACGGACAATAGGGTCAACACCGGTAAAGGGCTCATCTAATAACAAAAATGAAGGGTTAATTGCGAGGGCTCTCCCTATTTCCACTCTCCTCCGCTCACCTCCAGAAAGTCTAAATCCCAATTGCTTTCTTACTCGCTCTATTCCGAGCATTTTTAAAATCTGCTCAAGTTTTCTCTTTCTGGTTTCCTTATCTCGTTCAATAATTTCAAGGATTGCTAAAATATTATGTTCAACGGTAAGCTTCCTGAAAATAGAGGCCTCTTGTGGTAAATATCCGATTCCTCTTCTTGCCCGAAGGTGCATTGGCTCGTGAGTAATTTCTTGACTATCTAAAAATACTTTCCCGGATTCTGGGGGTATAAGCCCCATCATCATATAAAAACTGGTTGTCTTCCCTGCTCCATTGGGACCGAGTAATCCTACAATTTCCCCTTTTTTGAGCTCAAGATTTACACCATCTACTACTCTTCTTTTCTTGTAGCTTTTAACCAGAGATTCAGCTCTTAAAATTTCCGCAGTCCTTAAAACTTCCATTTCTTTCCCCAAACTTGCCTTTTTACAAGAATACTCTTGATTTCCCTTTTAGACAATGCAATTTTCATTTGCTCGCCTCCAAGACTATCTGTTTCCGATACAATATACGGGTTCCCATAAAGCAAGGCATATTTACTTTCTGGCAGATAAGCCAAGCTTTCTGCAAAGCATTGAGTAACTTTTAATTTAATAATAGCATTATGAAACACCTTTGTCAAGGTATCTCCGAAAATTTCTATGGTATCACCTGAAATCTCTATTGTATCCTGCTGTGCTTCAAATCTCGGAGCTTGAGTCATCATCCCATAATGAGTATCAAAATCATAGAACCCCTTATTTCCAATAACTACAAGCTTCTCATCCTCATTTAAGTATTTTACATCTTCCGAGACCCATAATTTATCTTCAAAGTATTTACCTGTTTTTCCAGAGAGCACTTCATTCTCTTTACGAGCTACAAATCCATCATAAAGTTTGATTTCTTTATCCCAGAAGTATTCTCCAAAATCAGTCAGTATCTCAAGCTCTCCTTTTAATATACGAACCGAATTCCGCATTATCACTTTCTCTTTTGTTAATATTCCTCTTTTTGATGTGATTTTCAGGTCTTTATGATTAAATCTCACATTTCCATAAAGGTAAGTAGTAGAGTCCTGAACCAGTGAGCTATCTGCATATGCAGTATAAAGAGATACAAAAAGTAAAACTATACTACTCATTTTTTGAAGTAACTCATTGCGATAATTCGTTCATCGCAAGCGTTGAGTCATTCATCGCAGGTGATGAGCCGTTCATCCGTCTGGATATTCCGTTCATTCCTCTATCTTTTTAACTCTTAACTATTTAAGTATTGTTAGTTTCCTCGTTGCCTTGTAATCTCCTGTATCTAATCTAATGAAATAAATGCCTGTGGGCGTATTGTGATACGCCCCTACATTAACTTTATGCTCGCCCTTTTCCTGAGTCCCAGAATAAAGCGTCTTAACTATCCTGCCTGATATATCATAAAGTCCCAAGCTTATGTCCGCCTTCTCTGGCACCCCATACTTAATCACAGTATTCCCAAGCGATGGATTCGGAAAAACCTCTAAACTAATGCCTATTGCCTTATGCCTATTGCCTGTCTCTTCCTCTACTCCTGTCTCAGAAATCCTTATAAGATAGACATTAAAATCGCTAGCACCAAGAGAATATGTCACTCCTGCGATTATAAAGCCACCATTCGCACACTCTTGAACAGAAGAGCCATAATCATCGGCAGTTCCGCCATAAGTTTTAGTCCAGAGAGGAGCACCATCTGCATCTATCCTTATAAGATAGACATCGTAACCGCCAGCACCGAAAGACCGTGTCGCTCCTGCAATTATAAAACCACCGCTTGCACACTCTTGAACAGAATTGCCTATATCATAGTCAGTTCCGCCATAAGTTTTTGTCCACAGAGTATCCCCATCAGCATTAGTCCTTATGAGATAGACATCACTATTACCGGCACCAAAAGAACTTATCTCTCCTGCAATTATAAAACCACCTTCTGCACATTCCTGAACAGACCTGCCATAATCATAGTCAGTTCCGCCATAAGTTTTAGTCCAGAGTGTATCACCATCTGCGTTCGTCCTTATAAGATAAACATCCATTTCGCCAGCACCAAAAGAAAATGTATATCCTACAATTATAAAGCCCCCCGATGCACACTCTTGAACAGAATAGCCATAATCATAGCTACTTCCTCCATAAGTTTTTGTCCACAGGGTATCAGGACCCTCGGCAATTGCAGGTGCGGACACAATAAATTGTGTCCCTACAAAAGCCCATACTCTCAACAAATTACGCATCGTTTCTCCTTTTTTAACCACAGATTACACACAGACATAGGAGAAATGGAGAAAGTAGGAAAGGGAGAGATTTAGATATTTTTTCTCCTTTTCTCCCAGTTCTCCCTCTCTCCTGTATCTTTGTGCTCTTTGTGGTTTATCCTTTCTAAATGCTTCTGTGCTTGAAAATATTCTCGTTCACGATTTCAAGGACTTTGAGGAAATCTCCAAAATCCTTGTTAAAATAAAGACTCTTTACTCCAAATAACCCGTTCTTTTTTAGCTTTATATAGCCCTCTCCTCTCTCGTAATCTATGAACTCTTCCCAATATCCGAGTCTTTTCCATTGTTTTTTGCCGGAGTCAAACACAAAGACTCCACGAGTAGTGAACTGGTATTTTTGTGCCTTAAATCCTTTCATCGCAAGTCCGACAAGGAGCATCAATAGCATCATCCCTCCGGATTTAAGATATTTTGCCCATTTGCCAAAGATAAAAGAGGAAGCTACCCAGGCAATACCCAATAATATGGGAATTAAATACTGCATCATTTTCTTGTGCTTTGGAGGGGTGTATTCCCAGCTAATTAAGATTTCTCCTTCAATCTTCATTTTTATCTGTGTCTATCTGCGTTCATCTGTCACAGACTCGTATGAGTGGTTAATTATTCTTTTTTAATTAAAGTTCTATTCGCATTCCATCAGATGCGGCACGCACCTCAATCTCAAGTTCTTTTTGAAGATTAGCCGCAAGCTCCCAGGGTTTTGCCTTAATCATAGTCATACCAAAATGCGTGAGGATTGCAAGTTTCGGCTTATTAATCAAAATTATTCGTTTTGCATCCTTCAAGCATAGATGCTCAATCTCGGATGGCTCAAGCCGTACCACATTTATTATAAGCGTATCTCCCTTGTAATAACTTTCAAGTCCCGCAAAATACTTTGTGTCAGCTATATAAGAAATAGTATTCTTTTCTCCTGAAAAATTTATTCCATAGGTTTCTGATGAATGTTGATGCCTCACAGGTGTATTAAATTTTATGTTCTTCAACTGGTATTCTCCTCCTTGTTTCAGGACTTCAATTCGCTTCACATATTTTCTTACATACTGAAATATCACAGGGTCTTGCTCCAAAGCATCTTCTGGTGCAAAGATTACTCCACGAGGTTTGCTTCCTCCTTGTGTCATTGCTTCTATCATTACATTTATATCAGCAGAGTGGTCCAGGTGGCGATGAGATAGAATGATTCCGTCAAGTTTGGTAGGGTCAAGTTGCGAGCGACTTTTTAAGCACTTAACAAGAGCACCGGGACCCGGGTCTAAAAGGATTTGTGTATCCGAGAGCGTAATCCATATTCCACCTGATGCTCTAATCTGGCGGAAGACAGTGAATCTTGCGCCAGCAGTTCCAAGAAATACAATACTATCCATTCTATAAAATCCAAAATCCAAAGCCCAAAATCCCAAATAAACCCCAATTACAAAATTTAAATGTTAAAAAGGTAGAATTGTTACTATCGTCCAGAATGACATTGGTTATTTGAACTTTGGATTTTATTTGATATTTGAGCTTTGACATTTGATATTTTTTTAAGGCACTGGGTCATAACCTCCGGGATTCCAGGGGTTACAACGCAACACTCTCCATATTCCTAATCCAAGCCCTCGCAAGATTCCATGTTTTTCTATTGCATTAGCCGTATAATCTGAGCAACTTGGGTAAAATCTACATCCTCCAGGTAAAAACGGAGATACATACTTTTGATAAATTCTAATTATAAGAAGTAAAGCGATTTTCATTATCCTTTATGGCTCAAAGAATTAACTAACCTTAGCACTTCTTCTCTTATCGCTGAATAGCTCATAGATTCAGCCCCTGGATATGCGAGAATAATATATTCTTCTTTAAAGCTTGACTTGTCTCTACGATATATATCACGCAGTCGTCTTTTGAGTTTATTTCTAATTACCGAGCCCTTTAGATGGCGAGAGATAACAATTCCTACTTTCTTCTCTCGATTCACGATTAACGATTCATCCACAGGATCCGATGGACGATTAACGATGAGAGATAGGTTTTTCCCTTTAATTCGTTTGCCAATTTTAAATATGTGCTCAAAGTCTTTCCTTTTTTTGAGTCTCTCTTTGAGTGGAAAACTCTCAGCGGATTTTGTGCCCATCTCCGTGCCAGAAGCTTTTATTCTGCCCTTGTGGTATCGGAGACTGTGAGTATTTTTCTTCCTTTTTTCCTGCGGCGCGAAAGAATGAGTCTTCCTGCGTGAGTCTTCATCCTTTGCCTGAATCCGTGAGAACGTCTTCTACGCAATCTTGATGGTTTGTAAGTTCCCTTCATTTATCTAAAAGTTTCTACAAGTTACAACAAGTTACCATAAATTACCATTAAAACTTACTTCAATTTCCCCATATCTACTCTTCTGCTTATAACCTTGTCAACGAGTCCGTATTTTTTTGCCTCCTCAGGCGACATCCAGAAATTGCGGTCTGTATCTTTTTTTATCTTGGCTACAGACTGCCCGGTGTGATCTGCGAGTATACGGTTCAATTCGTCCTTTCTTTTCACTATTTCCTCAGCATGAATAGCAATATCGGTTGCCTGCCCTGACACCCCACCCATCGGCTGATGTATTAGGAAACGAGAATGAGGGAGCGCATAACGCTTTCCCTTTGCACCTGCGGCAAGCAGAACAGCTGCCATTGATGCTGCCATACCCATACATATTGTTGAAACATCCGGCTTTATATACTGGATTGTGTCATAAATGGCAAGTCCAGATGAAACCATCCCTCCCATAGAATCAATATATAGATGAATGTCCTTATCAGGAGCTTCTGACTCAAGAAAAAGGAACTGGGCAATCGTTGTGGTAGCCACAACATCGTTTATTTCGCCACCTATCATAACAATCCGCTCTTTTAATAATCTCGAGAAAATATCATAAGCTCGTTCTCCGTGGGCAGTCTTTTCTATTACCATTGGAATTAAATGATTCATTTCCCCTCCTTATCTCAAAATCGTTACTTTTTGCACTTCACTAAAATTCTTTGTTGCTAACTTCACAAAATATATACCAGACACGAGATTCTTTGGCTCCCATTTAATTACATTCTTGTAGGGACTTGATTTATCAAGCTCAAAACTCTCAACTAATCTACCTGATATATCGTGAATCGTTAATCGCAAATTGTTATGTTTGTCGTTCAACGAGTAACGAATAACGAACTTTCCCCTGGATGGGTTTGGATAAATTGACAATTGATAATTGCTAATTGTTAATTGATAATTGGAAGCTTCTTCTATCCCAAACTCCAACGGCTCGGTCAGAAACGGCTCATAATACACTATCCCCGAGCTATCATCATCATAGAAGTCCCAGATTTTCATATCAATAGTATCACTACTCGCAGTCCCCCAGTAATTATGACAAGCATTTACACTGCTTTCACTGTTATTATAAACCGTATAGCCAGTGGCATAGATATTGTTACTGTCAATCAGAGCGCTATCCGAATATATGTATATAGCAGACTTTGTGGTATCAGTTATAGTATTATACTTGATTATGGGTAAACCATAATCACTACGGATGCTACCACCACTATGAGCAACAGAGTTGTCAATAATGGTATTTCCAGTAATTATGGATGAACCATAACTATAGATCCCACCCCCACCATAACCGGAATTTCCTTTGATAGTATTACCAGTAATAGTAGGTGAACCAAAACTATAGATGCCACCACCATTACCGGCACGATTTCCTTCAATGATATTTCCACTAATTATAGGTGACCCATTCTTACTATAGATACCGCCACCGTTCCAATAACTAGCAGAATTCCCCTTAATGGTATTTCCAGTAATAGTAGGCAAACCAGAATCACTATAGATACCACCACCCTCACAAGCGGAGTTCTCTTCAATAATATTTCCACTAATTATGGGTGACCCAGAACTCCAGATACCACCACCATCACCACCCATATCAAATACCATCACAGCGGAGTTTCCTGTAATAGTATTTTCCCTGATAATTGCTGAACCAGAAAGATAGATGCCACCAACAAGACCAGAGTTTCCTTCAATGGTATTTCCAGTAATCGTGGGAGAACCAGAACTACAGATACCACCAGCAAAACCAGAATTGTTAGTAATGGTGTTATATTCTATCACCAGTAAGCTTGTAGAGTTCTCACAGATTGCAGAATTATCGGCATATTCAATCCTACAATAAGAAATGCTACCGGCAGCAGATGCACTCTTAAACCATAGCGTAGACCATCTCTTTGTAGTATCCAGAGCACTTATAATAATTGAATCGTTATCAGTCCCAATAGCATTTAAGGTTCCATATATCTCTATACACTTCATTGAATCCAACCGAACCTCCACTCCCGGCTCAATTGTCAGAGTAACCAGTGAATCCACATATACATCTCCTTCAACAATATACGGACTGCCTGTTTTTGTCCAACTCGCATCACTTGTAATATGCCCACTCACATAAGTAGTATTAGCAACTGCAGGCAAGGACACAATAAATTGTGTCCCTACAATTATCCCAATAAAATTAAACACTTTCCTCATTTCACACATCTTAATATGTTTTTGTGATTTTGCAACATAGAATTATTTATAAACATCATGTGTACCTATATTGTAATATAACACTTCATCTGCTTTGATAAAACGAAAAAGAACTCTATATGTACGGTTTATATAATAGGACCACGCTCCTTTTAATTCTCCCTTAAGTTTGTGCGTACGAAGACGAGCATCAAAAGGATTCTCCCTAAATAATTTGTCTTTCTTCTTTGCCATTTCCTGAACCGAATGAGGAAGCTTTTCAAAAGACTTAAAAAACCTCGGAGTAAAGTGAATTCTCTTAATCTTAACTTTTTGCATAGATTTTCAATGCTTCATCCAGAGAAGAAGCAACAATAGTCTTTCCTTGCCGATAAGCTTTTTCGCCATCAGCAATGATTTGAAGCACCTCTACAATCTCTTGATTGCGTCGGACGAGATGCTCATATTCATCTCGGGACAGGACTACCAACTCTTTACCCCCAGTTAACTTCTTGGGAATATTTATCATATGGGCATTCATTCCTTTTACCCTCCTTTTCCATAAAATTACTTCTTTTTTGTTTCTGTCTGCTTTCTTAAAAAGTCAAGGACTTTCTCTCTTCTGAATTCCTCAACCAACAAATCATAAAACCCTTCCTTTTTTAATTTCTTTACAGTGTGGTCGTAGCCCATACGCTTCCAATCCTCATTTTCCATAAGGCGGGACTTTGTTTCTTCATCTTTAAGCTCAATCCCTTCAAGTTCTGCAATCTTATTAAGCAAAATCTCTCGCTTTGCTCTCCAAACCGCAATCTCTTCAATACTTTTCTTTACCTTATCGTCTGCGTCTTTCCCAACTCGCTTAAGCAAAGGTTCTAAATATGCACTTACAACTACACGAGGGGCTTCAAGTGGATTATCCTGTATAAGTGAATTTATGATTTGAGTCTCTACTTTAGCTTTTGAATCTTTATCTTTCTCTTTCTTGAGCATCTCTTTTGTTTGCTCTCTGAGTTCGGAAAGAGATTTAAGCCCAAAGTCCTTTGCAAATTCATCATCTATTTCAGGAAGTTTCTTTTCCTTTACCTCACGAACTAAAAATTCATACTCAATCAATTGACCACGAAGACTCTCATCTTTAAAATCCGTAGGATACCTTAAAGATGCCTTGCGTCTATCTCCAGACATTGCACCAATAAGCTTATCCCGAATTTCTTTTGGGAGTTCCGGATTATCAAGTAAAATCGTGTAATTCGATACTTTGTTTTTCCTGAGAATACCTTTCTCCTCCTTTAAAATTTCATAGTCTGCTAAAATCATATCATCATCTCTCGCACCTCTTGAGCTCACAGGAGTATATATTGCTTTAGAATTTTGCAACACTGATAGAGCATTTTTTATCTCTTCTTCGCTTGGCTCAGTTGAAGGAATTTTAACCTCAATCCCTTTATAGTTCTCTAACTTTATATCAGGAAGAATCTCGAAGATAGCTTTGAAGGAAAGTCCCTCCTCCTCTTT
>JAUWHX010000028.1 GCA_030605695.1 bacterium
AATTCCCTTAAGTTTTGCGGTTTGGGAGATAAGATGGATTCGCATCTCAGGTGATGTAGCCCTTGAATATTTTGAGTGAATGTGAAAATCGGCAAAGAATTTCATTGGGAGATTACTTTAATTTTTATAGTGAGAGTTACTCCAGATGTCAAGTGATTTCCTTGAAAAACTCTGAAAAAAAGATAGAAAGTTTAGAGAACAAGAATATTTTGGATTTCAGCAACGATATAGTAATAAATTATAATTCTCTTCTGTTATTCAGAAAAAATTAGAGGAAAATTAGAAGGTCTCTATTTAAAAGATAGTTATCTTTGGGGTTCGAATCCTTTTATTCCTTTTAATTTACGCTCAAATTCATCGGGGTTCGTTACTGAATGGATAGCAATTTCATGACTAATAAGTTCACTTTTATAAAGCGACATAATTGATTGGTCAAAGGATTGCATATTATAATATAACATACCTTCTTCTATGATCTTGGGAATAAATTCTGTTTTCCCTTCCAGAATTTGCTTCTTTATGAGTTCTGTGCAAACCATCACTTCACAAGCAGGGATTCTTCCTCTCCCATCCTTTTTTGGAAGCAATCGCATCGAGATTACGCCAAGCAATGTTGCAGACAGAAGTGTTCTTATATGTTGATGCTGATGAGGGGGAAAGAAAGAGATAACACGGTTTATAGTTTCTGTGGCATTCAAAGTATGGAGAGTAGATACAAGTAAATGTCCTGTGTCTGCTGCCTTAAGAGAGATATCCATTGTCTCCAAATCTCTTATCTCTCCAACAAATATAACATCAGGGTCTTCTCTGAACACACATCTCAGTGCCTCATTAAAAGAATGGGTATCAATTCCAACCTCTCTTTGTGAGATTATAGATTTCTTGTCTTTAAAGATGAACTCTATTGGGTCTTCAATTGTAATTATATTCTTTTCGGTGGTTTGGTTCACATACTCAAGCATTGAAGCTATGGTTGTGGACTTGCCACTGCCAGCTGTTCCCGTGCAGAGAATAAGTCCTCTTCGTGCTAACGCCCAATTCTTTACTATTGAAGGTAAATTAAGCTCTTCCATTGACTTTATATGTTCCGAAACAAATCTTATTGCAATTGCAGGATTTCCCTTTTCCCAATAAAGATTTACCCTGAGTCTCCCAACATCCTGAATTGAAATGCCAAGATCCAACTCCCTTTTCCTCTTAAATTCTTTGAGTTGAGTTTCATCCGCAATTTCTGATAATATCTCATCAATATCGGCTCTTGTTACAGGAAGTGCGGGAGTAATGATAAGTTTCCCGTCTTTTCTCAATACAGGTGGAGTTCCTACTTTGATGTGGAGGTCGGAAATCCCTTCTTCTCCCATTGCCCTGCCGAATGTAAAAAGTTCATCAAGTTTCATAATCTCTTCAAAGCCTCTTTTATCATATCTTCAAGGGTAGCGGCTTTTACTTTCCTGACAAGCTCTCTTGCCTTTCTTTCCGGTATTCCTAAACCAATGAGTGCTCGGATGGTATTACTCTCAAGACTTTCATCTGGGAATTCCTCTTTCGCATACTTCTCCTTTAATTCAAAAATTAGCTTACTCGCTCGCTTTTGACTTATCCCTTTAATGAAGGAAATGGTCTCTATATCCTCGTTGGCGATGGCTCTTTTGAATTCAATAAAATCCGTTCCAGAGATAATCCTCAATGCGGTTCTGGGACCTATCCCCTGAACAATCAATAAATCACGAAAAAAGTTGCGCTCCTCAAGACTCTTAAAACCAAATAGTTCTAACTTTTCGTGGCTAAAGCTCAAATGTATAAAAATCTTCTCTTCATCCTCAATATCACCGAGTGCTTCATAAGTAGAGAGAGGAATATTGATTGAGAATGCAATTCCTCCTTTTTCCAACACTAATCTCGTGGCTTCTTTTTCGCAAATCTTACCAATAACCCAATCAATCATTTTTTTTGAAGCTACAAATAAGCTTCGTTAAATCGTTGTTTCTATTATTTCTTGAACAGGCAACTTATTTGAATAGAAGAGTGTATTCCCACACTCTGAGCAAACTCCAAATAACTCTATTGAACTTTCGCTTAAAATTATACCTACTGGTTTAGAACATATAGGGCAAAAGCCAGATATATAATCAGCTTCTGCCAAATAGACCCGTCTCAACCTTTCTTTTTTATCCATTTCTCGAAGAATAACAAAGTGCACAAGCCACAGCATCCCCAATATCAGATGGCTCTGGAATTTCTACTCCGACTAACCTTTCTACCATCTTATGCACCTGATATTTTGATGCTCTCCCACTGCCTGATATTGCTTGTTTTATTTCTCTTGGAGTGTATTCTGCTATTTCAATTCCAAGTTCTTCTGCTGCGAGCAAAAGCACTCCTTTTGCCTGAGCAAGCAAAGAGAAAGTTTTTAGATTCTGTTTGTAAAAGACTGTCTCATATACCGCTATTTCTGGAGATTCTTTTTGCATCAAGTTTTTCATATCTGTGTATAACTCTTTAAGTCTTTTGGGAAGAGCGAATTTATTGGTGGTGCGACAAATACCAGATGTTATGAGTTTCCCATCTTCTATAATTGCATATCCTGTACACCTAAGCCCAACATCTATTCCGATAATCTTCATTTTAAATCACATCACAAAGGGCATGGCTCACTGATGTCCGTGAACAACTCACTGATGTCCGTGAACAACTCACTGATGTCCGTGAACAACTCACTGATGTCCGTGAACAACTCACTGATGTCCGTGAACGACTCACTGATGTCTGGGAACGACTCACTGATGTCTGGGAATGACTCCCAGAGGTCTGGGAATGACTCCCAGAGGTCTGCGAATGACTCCCAGAGGTCTGTGAACGACTTGCAGAGGTCTGCGAACGACTTGCAGAGGTCTGCGAATGGATGGCAGAAGTCTGTAAATGACTTGCTTTGTGGTTCATTTTCTTCTATTTATGATTCCTGAGCCAGTATCTCGTCTGGGATGTCAAAATTTGAATATACTTTTTGCGCATCTTCCTGCTCTTCGAGTAAGTTCATTAGCTTTAGGGTTTGCTGAGCTTCTTTACCATCAATTCTAATAGTTGATTGAGGTAATTTTGTGCATTCTGCGTCCTTATAGTTTATTTTCTCATCGGCAAGTGCTTTTTTGATTCCCTCAAATTTATCAGGGGGTGTAGTGATACAAAAAGAATCATCCTCAGGACTTACATCTTCTCCGCCTTGTTCTATGCATAACTCAATTAACTTTTCTTCGTCAATTTCTTTCTTGTCCACATAAATAACACCTTTTTCCTGAAATATCCACGCCACACAACCATTTTGTCCCAGATTTCCTCCATGCTTAGAAAATATGTGCCGTATCTCCGATGTAGTGCGATTTTTATTATCCGTGAGTGCCTCGATGAATATTGCAGCTCCCCCAGGACTATAACCTTCATAAGTTACGGATTCATAAGAGACTCCGGGAAGTTCTCCTGTGCCTTTTTTTATAGCCCGCTCAATGTTTTCCTTTGGCATAGCAGCAGATTTCGCAGTATCCATCGCAGTCCTTAGCCGTGGATTTGTGGCTGGGTCTCCTCCTCCATCTCTGGCGGCAACTGTAAGTTCTCTAATCAGTTTAGTAAAGAGAATACCTCGTTTCGCATCTTCTTTTTGCTTTTTATGCTTTATTGAAGACCACTTAGAATGACCTGACATCTTTTACCTCCTTCCTCCTGGTTTCAATAGTTCTAATCCCTCCTTGCATAAAGGGCACTCAGAAGGTTTCCAGTTCTTTGTTGGTGCTTTGTAAACTGAGAAAAATGGAACACCAAATTCAATAGTTTGCTCACTTCTGTCCACGATTACTCCTACTCCTATTACTACTCCAGCTTTTCTCTTAACAGCAGATATAGTATCTCTAATTGAGTCTCCTGTTGTGAAAATATCGTCAACTACTAAAATCCGTTCTCCTGGCTTGATTTCAAATCCTCTTTTAAATTCTCGCCCCTCATCTGACTTTTCTGCAAAGATGCACCTTTTCCCAAGCTGGCGTGCAAGTTCATAAGCAATAATAATACCTCCTGTTGTTGGGCCTGCGACAGTGCTAAAATCCTCAGACTTGAATCTCTCGGCAATTTCTTTGCAAATAAGGGTAGTAATCTCTGGATGCTCAAGTAATCTGAATTTCTCGAAATATATTCCCGAGTGAAGTCCTGATGTAAGTTCAAAATGCCCCTCCCGTATTACACCTACTTCTTTGAATATCTCCAGAAAATTAGTCATCTTAATTAGGCAGGGTAAACCGTGTCCCTACATTAAACTGGAATAGCAAGGTCAGGAGTTCCCATCTCTGATATTTTAATCTCCGGGTGATTCTCCTGTATAAGCTCATAGATTATCTGGGCATACTTGACTTTCTCTCTTGCCCAGTTAGCCATCATTCCAGGGTCAATCCAGGGCTTATAAAGTGCTCCTGCTCCTACTGCACAAGATGGACCTGGTTCTATCTTGAAATAACAGGGTGCACAAATTCGTGCCATCTCCGGACCCTCATAAAATCTCATATATCCGCCAAAAGACTCGGTGAGTATAATATGCACATCTATTGGGATATCACAGCCCTGTCGGATGCTGGCATATTGAGGCAAGCTAAGGTCACCAGGTGGATTGAAGCTCCCTGCTCCAAGCATTTGTAATACCTTACCACCAGCCGCATTTGCATGTCCTGCATAAATCGAGACTTTGAAAATCACATCCTCCGGTATATCACCCTTTTTCTTTAGTTCATTGAGCAACCAGAGTTCACCTTCGTCAACCGCAAGAAACCCACGAAATCCAATATCAATGAGTGTCATAATATCCGTAATAACTTCTCGCAATCTATCAGAACCTCTGTATCTTATTCCTGATAAACCTCCTTCAGGAGTAATTAACTGACGACCTGTATCCCATCCACCTCGAGGTCCGGGGGTCATAATTACTTCCAATTTAGCATCTCTTGCGGCTTGAGCAAAGTCCTTAAGCTCGGATTTATCAAGCAATGTCGCACCCATAACAACTGAAATGACACGATGTATAGGCACCTTACGTTTATTCATTTCGTCAATCAATGCAAGAAGAACATTAGGACGCTCAACACCAGATATTTCCATCCGATACTGTCCACCATCAGGAAATCGCTTGGTTGATGTTGGCAAATCATAAGCATCCTCTCCCGGAACACCTACTTTTTCCATAAGTTTAGAGACATCATCTAACTTCATTTCTCCTCCTTTTCAAATAATGACCTATTCATTCCCGTGAAACACCTGTTTCCTCTCGTGAAACACCTGTTTCCTCTCGTGAAACACCTGTTTCCTCTCGTGAAACACCTGTTTGCTCCCGACAAACACCTATTTGCTCCCGTGAAACACCTGTTTGCTCCCGTGAAATACCTGTTTGCTCCCGACAAACAACTCTTTATCTCTCACGGGGAACTCCTTGACTCCACAACTCATAACTCTATCACTCTTTCTCCTTTTTATGCTGGTCTATTATTTGCTGTTGAACTTCTCTCGGGACCATCTCATAATGTGAGAATTCCTGCAAAAATGAGCCCATTCCCTGAGTTTGTGAGCGAAGTGATGCTGAAAAGCCGGAAAGTTCTGTCTCGGGAACCAGAGCATAAATTTTCTGATATGCACTAACTGACTCGGTACGTTCGATTTTTCCTCGTCGAGATGAAAGCTCTCCCATCACATCACCCATAAATTCAGATGGTGCAATCACTTCTACTCGCATAACTGGCTCAAGCAAAATGGGATTTGCTCTTGGCATTCCATCTCTGAAAGCCATTGATGCCGCTATTTTAAATGCAAAGTCAGAGGAATCAACATCGTGAAATGAGCCGTCATACAAAGTAGCCTTAAAATCGGTTGTTGGATAACCAGCAAGAACTCCTTTATCTATTGCTTCCCTTAATCCCTTTTCCACAGAAGGAATGAACCGTCTGGGTATTTTTCCTCCAACTATGGCATCAACGAATTCAAATCCCTTGCCACGTTTAAGTGGCTCAAATTTGACCCAGCAATCTCCATATTGTCCATGCCCACCTGTTTGGCGCTTGTATTTACCTTGCTGTTCAGCCATCCCAGTAATTGTCTCACGATAATGAATTCTTGGTTTCTCTGTTCCAACTTCTACTCCGAAATTTTGCTTGAGTTTGTCAAGCATAACATTAAAGTGCATTTCTCCGAGTCCTGAAATTATACGCTGTTTCGTCTCTGCATCATAAAACGAAACAAATGTTGGGTCCTCCTCATTAAGCTTTGAGAGACCTACTGAGACTCGTTCCTCGTCATGCTTTGACTTTGGGACAACAGCTAATCTTATCTGAGCAGGAGGAAGTTCAAAAACAGGCAGTTTAGCAGGATTTCCCTTAGAAGTCAGTGTATCACCTGTCTTAGTTGCCTTGAGCTTTACAAGAGCTCCTATCATACCGGTCTCCAATGAACGCACCTCTTCTCGCTCTTTCCCTTTTACCACATATAGTTGATTTATCTTCTCCTCTTTTCCCCTGTTTGAATTAAAAACATTACTCCCTGCTTCCAGAGTTCCAGAAAAAACTCTAATGAATCTTAAGTCTCCAAGATGAGGGTCAACCATTGTCTTGAAATTAAGAGCTGAGAAGCTCTCTTGTTTTGCCTCCTCGCGTTCCATAGGAGAATTCAAGAATAATAATCCATCAAGAAACTCTGAAATCCCAATATTATTATAAGCATCACCGCTATATAAAGGGATTGTTTTTCTGCTTTTCACTCCAATCCGAAGCCCATTCTCAATATCAGTCGGAGTGAGTTCCTCCTCATTCAGATACTTCTCTGTCAATGAATCATCTACCTCTGCAATAGATTCTAAAGTATCCGACTTATATGCATTATCAGACTCCAAAACCGAAGTTATCTTGTCTCCTTCCGGAATAGTAAGAGCAGTAACTCCTCTTCCAAACAAGTCTTTTACCTCTTTTAAAACTTTATCAAAGTTTACATTGGGCTTCTTAACTTGATTTATAAAAATGAAAACAGGGATTTTAAGACTCTCTGCCAATTCTTTTGCCTTCAATGTCCCGGGTTCCACACCTGTAGTAGCATTTATAACAATAATACATCCATCTGCGACTCTTGAGCCTGATACAACATCACCTCGGAAATCATCATATCCGGGAGTGTCAATGATATTTATAAGTTTGTCCTTCCATTCAAGCCATGCGAGTCCAAGCGATATAGAGACTTTCCACTTAATCTCCGCAGGTGTATAATCAAAAACAGAGGTGCCGTCTTCTACTTTTCCCTGCCTTGAGCTTCCTCCTGATTTAAACAACATAGCATCAGCAATGGTTGTTTTCCCTGAGCCCGAATGCCCCATTAAAACTACATTCCTTATATCTTTCGGTTCATACTTCTTCACTTATCCCCCTTCCTATATTTCCCCAGCATAAACAATCTCTGGTTTTCCTTCAAGCCATATATCCATTAACTGTTGACCATCAATATAAACTACTAATTTCCCTATTCTTGTTTTTACCTCTATTGGCGACCGAAGTTTCTTCTTTAGCCATCCTACTACACAACTTGCACAACTTCCTGAGCCACAAGATAGGGTCTCACCTTCTACTCCTCGCTCATAAGTTCTCACAGCAATCTTATGCTCATTGATAACTTGCACGAAATTCACATTTGTCCCTTTGCTCCCAAAATATGGATGAAATCTCACAGGAGACGCATCCTTAACTATATCTATTGAATCAATATCTTCAACAAAAATAATACAATGCGGAACCCAAATGTCAACAAAATTACATTCAATTTCTGTTCTATTTTTCTGGTGGGGTGAATTCTTTGCTTCAACCTTGAGTTGCAAAGAGAGTTTCACATCTCGCGGGGAAGGGATTTTAACCTTTACTTTATTATTTGTAAGATTTCCTCTTAACACTCCAGCCAATGTAGAGAAACTTATTTCTTTCTTGCCTTGCTGGGCGTATGGTGATACACCCCTACATTCATATAATACTGCGCATAAACTCCCATCTCCACATACCGCATATTCACTCCCATCTGGATTAAAGTATCTCAACCTAAAATCAGCTTCTTTTGATGGCTCAATCACTATAATCCCATCTGCTCCTATACCAGTTCGTCTCGCAGGCAGTAATTGAGCAGTCTTTTTTAAATCTTTTGGCACACTATCTTTTCTTGAATCAAGGATTATGAAATCATTTGCCCCACAATGTGCCTTAATAAATTTCATATTTTTGTTTCAAAAATCAAGAGCACTTTGTTGCTACAATATGAACTGCTCTTGCATATTTGAGTGAAAACATCAGTGGAAATAACCGAGAGAACGAGTTTATTGGTCTCAGAATGGGTCGTTTTGCTCCACAAAAGTGCGGAAACAACTTAACCTTAAATCCTAATCTCTCTAAATATGCCTTTGTTTCAAAAAAGTCTATAAGCCCTTCACAAGGGAGAAAATCGTACTCCGGGTCAAATGGTGCTCTGTCTTCTATAAATGAACTCTCCTTTTTAAGTTTTCCCTCAGTGATGTAATATTTAACAGCTTCAATAATTTCATCAGGTTTTTGATAACAAGTGTTCATAGTTAAATAGTCTATTTCACTATCTTTAAATTCAGGGAAGTTACTCTTTATAAATCTTTTTCTCCCTTCATATATTGTTCCTTTGGGAGCTTCTGCTTCACGCCACAGTGCCTCGCGATGGGAAGAAATCCGCTTATTTAAACTATTGTTGGTATCCGAAATATATAAAGTTCCTCCTTTAGAAAGAATCTCGTAGGAATGGTTATAAAACTCTTCCCTATTCCATAAGTGTGAAATTATCTCATTGGAGTATATCAAGGTAGGAGCCAAAGCAGGAGAAAAACTTTGAACCTCTGATATTGCGATTTCAATATTTTTCAGAGGATGATAAGATAGTTCCCAGGACTCTAAATGTAATTTTAATCCATTTAAACGAACTTTATCAACATCTACACTATATACTTTCTTGGCACCGAGCAAAGCAAATATCATACTCCGAGTCCCAAATCCGCACCCAGCATCAAGAACTATTTGGTCCTCTATCTTCAGTCCACATTCTCTTGACATAAGTCCAATACTTCCGATTTGGGCTATTAGTATTTGCCTATCGAACGAGCCAATAAATTTCTCTCCATCTTTTATTTGACTCTTTATTGCTCCCATAATTTGTAGCACTTTATGAGTTGACTTCACTTTAATACTTCCGGGTTCACTAAATTTGGTGGTGCTTCGCCACTTAATGCAATTAGCAGATTCTGAACTGCGAGCCGAGCCATATTTTCTCTTGCAACCTGTGTAGCACTCCCTATATGAGGCAACAAAATTACATTTGGCAATTCCTTTAACTTGTCTGGAACTTCTGGCTCATTCTCATAAACATCAAACCCTGCTCCAGCGAGGTCTCCTTTCTTTAAAGTTTCTATAAGTGCAAGCTCATCAATTACTTTTCCTCTTGAGGTATTTACGAGAATTGCATCTTTTTTCATCAAGCGAAGCTCCTCTTTGCCTATTAGTTTATAAGTTTTATCAGTCAGTGGAGTGTGAATACTTACAAAGTCAGCTCTTTTGAGTAATTCTTTAAGTGAAACTTTCTCTGCTCCAAGTTGCTCAAGGACATTATTTTCACTTAAATCTGTATATAAAATATGCATTCCAAAACCTATTCCTCTTTTTCCAACTTCTGTCCCAATCTTGCCTGTCCCTACAATTCCAAGGGTGCTTCCGTGAAGCTCTTTGCCAACAAATAACTTAGGAGACCATATCTTGAATTTTCCATCTCTTGTGTATTTATCTGCCTCTACTATTTTCCTTGCTACTCCTAAAATAAGAGCCCAGGTTATCTCTGTTGTGGCGTTAGTTAATACATCAGGAGTATTGGTTACCATAATTCCTTTGTGAGTAGCATAGTCTATATCTATATTATCATACCCTACCGCATAATTTGCAATTATCTTGAGAGAACTTCCCGAGTCTATAATTTCCCTTGTAATTTTGTCAGTAAGTAAACTGATAAGTCCTTCTTTTTCTTTGATTTCCTTAAGAAGTTCTTCCTTTGTTGGAGGCAAATCTGCGGGATTTACTGAAACCGTGTGTTCTCTTTTTAGCTTTTCAAAAAGAGCTCCAGGTAATTCTCGTGTTACATATACTCTCATTTTTTATTAGTGTGGGAACACAATTTATTGTCTCCAAGAGCAGACAAACAATTACTGTTCACGAGATGCAGTCCAATATAGCCCGGCGAGACCTCCAATAAATGCACCAACAAAGGGACCAACAAAGAGTATGGGAAAAGCAGAAGCATCGGGAGATAATTTGGATTTATGTTCCCCAATCTTGTTGAAAGCATCAAATGCTATGAATCCGAGAACTGGGCAAATTATTGCTCCACCTACAGTTGTCAAAACAGCCACATAGGGCTTCTTAAATCCTTTTTTAGCTACATTTTCCCAGTCACACTTGCCATAAAAATCAGGTAAGCCAATACCTAATGACCCATAAATATTGCTATAAGAAAGAACATCAGGATCTTTAGAAGAACTATTGAAATATCCTACACGAAAACGAAGACTATGGTAGAGAGTTGCTCCCAGACCAAAAGAATAATACCGTATAGAAGAATAATGACTCCATCCCTTATCTTCTTCAACAATCTCAGCCTCACCCCGTGGGCTGTAGTGGACGTGGCCATACAAGTTTGTTCTTTTAGAATCAAATAGGATAAAGTGCATTTTCAGTGGGAAAAGCTCTATGAGCGGGAAAAGCTCTATATGAGGAGAATGTGAATTTGGCATTGTTTTATATCCGACGAGGTGTGTTCCAAAAACTACAGGACCTATGCCTATTCCCACTTTCATTATTTCTACATTGGTAAAAGCAGGATACCCTTTATCAAGCGAAACAGGAGAAAGATGCAAGTAACTTGATAATGATGCTGAAAGGGAAGAAGCTAAAATACTTAATATCCCTACATATAAAATCTTACACTTCATCTTTTTCCTCGCTCTCTTAAAGAAATTGTCAAATGGAGGTGAGGGGATTTGAACCCCTGACTTCCTGCGTGCAAGGCAGGCGCTCTCCCACTGAGCTACACCCCCATGTATTGTAGAGACACAATTTATTGCGTCCAAGTTAAAACGAAGAAAATTTATAAGTTGCTGACAAACCGATAGATGGCTCTGTGAAAGGAAGTTCGTTGCTCATTACATCAAGCTCAAAGCTCTTAAACTTAATACTCCATCCAAATGCTAATTTAAATTTCTCTTCTTTTATTCTTTCTCTATCAATTTCTGTATCTCCGGAAGTTTTCTTTGATTCTAAATCATTAAAAGATTTATTTCCTCCAATTCTCACTGTAAGCCAATTAGTTACCTCAGTCTCCATGCTCACAACAATCTTTGGAATTGCACGACTCACATTTGTAAATGCAGTGTCGGGTCTGGTTGTATCTCCTTTTTCCTCACCAATCAAAGCACCAAGAATAACAGTGGTATTGTAGGTAGGAGTAAAATTAAATCCTGTATAACATTCTCTACTGCAGGAAGTCAAATCCTCAGAACTTGTATTAGTTTTCTCTTTTTTCCAGCTTGCATCTATTTTCTCATAATTCCCTCCTGCTATAAATAAAATCTCAGGAGAGAATCTGGAAAGGATTCTTACTCTTCCATTAAAGGAAAGTTTACCCTGATCCTTATAGTTTACTGTGTCAATATATAGGGTTCTGCTTTCAAAACTAAATCTCTTTACTCCTCCTGTTAATTCTATAGAATTTTCCGGAGAAGGTTCAAGTTTAACACTAATCATACCACCTGATATACTTATATCCTGAAACCAGCTATTTTTTTCACAATATCTGTTTGATTCTCCCAGTTTCAAGCCAATGGAGACTGTAGGCATAATCCTTTTACCATAATAAATTGCAAACTCAGGAGAAGCAGGATAATCAGTGGTAAAATGCCATGAGCCTGCTTTATGAATTGCCCGATTTACAATTGTTGGGACCGTATCAGTATTTATTCCAAGTCCAAAAACTCCAAACTTTCCTGCAGAAATAAAACAAGAAAGTGATGGATGTTTGAGCTCTCCTATTATTTCATTGGGATAATCATTTATAAGAGCAGGATATAGTCTGACATTTGAGTTATCAATAAGAAAACCAGCTACACCTCCCATCGTATTGACTCTTGTCTCGCTTCCCATCAGAGAACTGGAAAAAACAATGATTCCTAAAAATAAAAACTTTTTCATACTTCTATTTTAATATACTTTTCTTAACTGTCAAGAAAAAAAGACTTCAAAAGAGAATAGAAGCTATCTGATAACTTCACATAGTGGCTATTCTCATATACTTCCTCGCGAATCGTTTTGTCTCTCATCTTCCTTTTTTGCAACTTAATTTTTTCAGGGACTTCTCAAAAAGGAAGAATGTTATTGTGATTGGTAAATCTCAGCGGCTTTTTTATCAAGCGTATAAATGAAAGCAAGGATTTTAGCTACTACAGGATATAATTCTTCGGGTATGAACTCCCCAATATCCAGCATTAAAAGTGCACTTGCAAGCTCCTTATTTTCCTTGATTGGGATATTATGTTTTCTTGCAATTTTGAGTATTTCCTCAGCAATTCTCCCTCTTCCTTTTGCAATAACTTTTGGAGCCTTATCCTTTTTTGATTTATACTGCAAGGCGGCGGCTTTTTTATTCTTCATAATCATGCAAGAACTTCTATGTCTTCCCTAAAATAAGTAGCATAAGGATTTATCTCAACAGTAAACTTGCCGGGAACAAAACCAATATCCTTCATAGTTTCAGAAAGTTCTGGAAGTTTGGATTTTAAATAATCTGCGACAGGAAATGTAGAAGCAAAAAAAGAAATATTTATCCTCTTTTTACCTTCCGAAAGGACCGGCAGAGCTATAATCCTTACTTCAATTATTCCAAGATTAATTGTATCTACAGAGAGACATAAAGTAACAATCTCTTGGTTGTTTGAAGTCTTGGTCCCGGAGATTCTTCCCTTTACAATAAGATTTCTATTGGGGAAATAGATTGGAATGTAGAAATAAGATTCCTTTTTATGCAGTTGAGCCAGTGCCTTCATTATTTTTTCTCTTGCCCGGGAATCTCGTGAAATTAAATCAATCAATTGCTTGAGGATTTTTTTAGACTTAATAAGTTTCTTGAATTCTTTCGCAGGGTCAGCATTCAGGGGATTAAAGGCAAATTTATCGAGTCCTAATTCTTTTAATAGCAAAAGGAGAAGTTTAGTCCCTGATTTTTGAAATGACTTCCCAAGAACTTCAAGAATAATAGACAACCCTTGCTTTTTTACCCAGAATTTTAGTTTTTCTCCTTGTGCAAGTGGCAAGTTCGTTTTTGCAACTATCTCTTTATTTAAGAGTCTGATAAGAACCTTATTTCTATTCAATAATTGTGTAACTTCTCCCTGAAGAATACTGCCTGGTCTTAATTTGGCAATATGAGAGCCGAAAAATCTATCTGTGATAGTCAGGAGAACGGGTTTTCCTTGCCCAGCTTTTTGAACTTGTTCGGTCATTGGTTAATTATAATGATATCTTTATTTATCAAGTTTTAAGAGAGTTCCAGCTTTTGCTTCAATCCAACTCGTTTTTGATTTTATTTATAATCTGGGTAGTTGAGTAACCGGGGAGAAGAGGAATTATAACTACTTTTCCTCCATATTTTTGAACTATTTCTCTACCTGCTATTTCATTTATTTTATAATCGCTTCCCTTTACAAGTATATCTGGTTTTATTTGTTCTATTAGCTTTTCAGGAGTAGGCTCATTAAATAAAACTATGTAATCTACTGATGTAAGAGCATTCAAGACCTCTGCCCTATCATTCTGGTTAAAGATTGGGCGTGATTTGCTTTTAAATTTGTGGATGGAGTTATCTGTGTTTAACCCGACTATCAAAATGTCTCCGAGTTCCTTTGCCTGATGTAGGGATTCAATATGTCCGCGATGCAGGATATCAAAACATCCATTGGTAAATACAACAACCTTGCCTTCCTTTTTTGCTTTAGCTCGGATTTCTTTTGCTTCTTCTGAGTTAATGAGTTTCTTCATCTTTGACTGCGGATAAAAGCTCTTCATAGCTTATTGGTATAGCACCAAACTTTCGAACTTCAATTCCTGCAACCAAATTTGCTATAGTAGCGGCTTGTTTTGGTGAAGCATCCGCAGCTAATGCCAGAGTTACTGCGGCAATCACTGCATCTCCAGCTCCTGTGGCATCATAAACTTCTCGTGCTTGGGTTGGAATTATATGTTCTCTTTTGGCAGAAAGCACCATACCTTTTTCACCAAGAGTAAGTAGAAGGTATTTACATTTTAATTTTTCCCTTAATTTACGGGTTATAGATTTAACATTTTTCGGAGTAAGTTTTACACCCATAGCACGCTCAACTTCCCTTCTGTTTGGCTTAAATAGGGTTACACTCTCATATTCAAAAAAGTTGTCAAACTTTGGGTCAGCTGTTATAATTTTGTCTTTAAAAGTGTGGGTAATACAATTGATTAGCCAACCTGAAAGTACCCCTTTATCATAGTCTTCAAAGAGAATGGCATCAAATTTATCACCACGGGACTTCACAAAATCTAATATTTTATTTCGCAAAAGAGAAGATATTGGTTCTGTTGTTTCTTTGTCTATTCTTACAAGTTGCTGATGTGGTCTTTCAACTACCAGACGTGTTTTGGTAGTAGTAGGACGAGTAGAATCTACAAAGATGCCGGAAGTATCCATCCCTTCAGCTTCAAGAATTTCTTTTAATTTTTCTCCCTGAGCATCGGCTCCTACAACTCCCACGAGACAGGGAATTCCCTTCAAATAATAGATATTTTGCACCACATTAGCAGCACCTCCGAGGTCTCGTGATTCTCTTGTGACCTCCATAACAGGAACAGGAGCTTCAGGGGAGATACGGTCTACATTTCCCCAGAGATATCGGTCAAGCACAATATCTCCAATTACCAAAATTCTTTTATTGGTAAATCGCTGGATTATCTCCTCAAGTTTCATTTTTATCATTTAAAACTACTGTTCCATTCCGATTATCCTTTCAACCATATCTTTGGCTTGTTTTACAAGTGCCTTTCTTTCACCCTTCAGTTCAAAAGCATCTTTGACTAATTCTGAAATCTCTTTCTGTCTATCCTCCGGCAATATCGGTATCTCTATCTTGGCTAAATTGTTGCTGATAGTGGGTATTGTAGCCTGAACCACTATATACCTGTAAACTTGATGTAAGGCAAAATCAGTTGTTAGAAAAGCAAAAACATAGTAAGGTGATAATCTTTCTTTTATTCTTAGCCACCTTATATGACTTTGAAGAATACATTTGTCATCCTCTGTAAGCATAGCAGATAAGCCTATTTTGCCATCGTTAGTGAATAAAATATCCCCAACACTAACATTTTGATTTAGCTCATTATAAATATCTTCTGAAATATAAAAATCGGGATAGTTGTCTATTTCATAATTTACAATATCAGATGTCCTTATAAATGGAACATCAGTATCTGTTTTTTCCAAATATCTCTTATAGTTTTTAGAGCCGACTTCATCACCCTTTGAAATATCTGCTATTTCGCCTATTTTTACAGTTTCAAATTTCTTTTTTATCTCCTTGAGAGTATTTTGATAAAGAGGATAATAAAACTTAGGCATCCATAAGTTACATAGATCTTTGTAATTGACCTTGTAGAAATTCTCTTTTTTGATTTTCTTTAAGTTTATACCTAATGCTTGAATAAAAAGGTCTTGTGCTTGACGAATTTTTTCTAATGCCCGAATAGACTTGGATTCAGCTTCCTTTAGTAAAGTAGCAATCTGCTTTTGTTGGCTTCTGTTACTTATAGGAACTTTTATCTTTTTTAGATTACCCAGTCCCAAAAATGGATTTATGGTTTCTGTAGCAAATCTCTTGATTTGCAGATTACCAAAGGTAGTAGCAAAAAGGGCTACAAAATAATAAGGGTCAACTAATTTTTTGTTTAATCTTATTAAAGCAATATCCTGATTAATGTTTGCATCACCCATGTTTTTGGGCACCATACTTATAATCCCAACTTTTCCTTTGATAGTAAAAACGACATCTTCAGCCTGCAAAATAGATCTCTTTAAAACATTACTATCTTTTTGTGAAATATATTTATGGTTGAGCAAATCAAACTGAAAAAGCTTAATATCATTTGCTCTGAAGAATTTTACTCCTGTTTTTGTATAAGCAGGTCCAAATGGAGTAGCACCATTAGTAATATGTATTTTTATATCGTCAATAAACTTTAATGGAATATCTTTGAAATCCAGTTTTCTCATTTCAAGGTGATACAGTGGTTCCCACCTATCTTCTTCTTCAACTATAATCCAGTGAACTTTAGTCAAATGTAACATTATTTTCCCTCATAAATTTCTTATATTCCTCTGCTACCAATACCAAATCGTCTTCTTTAATTTCTCTACCTCTCCTGTCGTGTCCACATTTCTCAGCGACAGCCATAAATATGGGATAATCTTCAATATGCTCATATTCTTTTTTCTTCTGCAAGAATAACATACTCGTCTTTGTGCTTACAGAAGGCATAAATGTCTCAACTGGCATATCTATTACTGCAAGGATTTTTGCTTGTCTTGAAATCATTTCTCTTACATAGCCATCATTGACATTACCCAATATACCATCAGGTAAAACTATGCCCATCCTTCCACCTGGTTTTAATAGTTGCAAGCATCTTTCTATAAAAAGTATCTGAGGTGCTACTGCATCTTGAAGTTTATTAGTCTTTTCCCATTTGCCAGTCTTTTTATCCTGTTTCCATTTATATCCAAGCTCATATTGAGAAAGTATATCACTACCAGCAACCTTTATTTTTGAGCCAAAAGGAGGATTTGTAAGGAGAACTTCAAAAGAATTCAATTGGATTTTGTCTTGGGTCTTTCTATCCCAGTTTTCAGGTGGAAGTAAAGTATTTTCACAAAATGTTTCTCTTCCATTCCCTACAATAGCCATATATGCCCTTGTAACCTTTGACAAGAAACTATCTTTATCAATAGCTCTGAAATACCTATCTGCTAAATCTCTTTTCTCTCTTTCTAAAATCGTATCGCTCCATCCTTTCTTTTTTGCCTCTTCCTCTAATTTTTTCCATACATATTCTAAGGCAACAACCAAAAATCCACCGCTACCACAAGCAGGGTCAGTTATGTATTCGTCAGTTTTGGGGTCAAGCATTTCAACTGCCATCCGAACAACATTTCTTGGTGTAAAGAATTGTCCTTGCTCTCCTTTTAGTGCTGGACCTATAAATACCTCAAACGCATCTCCAACAACATCACGGCTTGCCTTTGTTACACAATAATTCTGAAGTTCTCCTACTACATACGTAACACAATGTGGGTCCAACTTTATCTTATCTGTCTTTTCAAAAACATCATCATATTTCTTTTTTACTTCCTTCTCAAATAAATCAACTATCCTCTTTTTAACTTCCTTTTCATCTTCACCAATCCCGGCTCTAAATCTAACTTCATCTTCTAAATCTGTATCTATTTCATCATAAATCTTGCAAAATAGGAGATTAGTAATCTCCTGTGCAAATACCTCATCTCTTGCAATGCCCACCGCCATACCCGCTAAATAATTTCGGATGTCCTTAAAAATCAGCTTTAGATTTTTAGGTGGCACAAGATGCTTTCTTTTGTGCTTGCCAACATCTTCTAATCTCTGACCTTTCTTGGGGATGGTAAATATCTGCTTGAAAAACATTCTGCCTTTTTCATCAAATATCTTTTGGAGATATAAATGCTCCTTTCCATTAAACCATATGCCAATTTGAGCACGAGAAAGTTCTAAATATATTTTCAATTGTTTCTCACCATCTTTTCGTGTCTTTCTTTTGCACTCCACAACCATAAAGAGATTATCATCAATTTTATTCTCATTAGTAAAAACAGCAATGTCCACAGGAAAGCCCTTTTGCTTCTTATCTGCTTCTGAAGGTCTTTTTGGAACTCTATATTGTGGCTTTGTTTGAATTTGTTTTTTATCATAACCATACTCCTCAACGAGTTTTTTTGAGAAGGGCTGAACAGCCTCAATTTGTTCAGGTGTTGCTTTAATTACCTCACCTGAAATAAAATCTTTAATATAATCAGATGAACCCGACCTTCCCATCTTGCCCCCTTATACTCGCTATACTACTTATTTCATTTTTTTAAAATACACTGAAATAACGTTTCGGATTTTTCTTTATATCTTCTATGAGCTCTTGGAGTGAACCTAAAGTTGAATCTATCTGTGTGTAAAGTGAATCAGTAGAAAGCAATTTTCCAGCTGTCCCTTTGCCTGCGAGAATAATGGATGTCAGAGTATCCAGGCGAGAAGTTATTTTCGAGAAAGCATACATACTTGTAGTGAAACTTGTATCCGTTGTTTCAACCAGGAATTTGAGTCTCGCAGATATATCACGCAAGTTCTCAATAGTAGTAGTAAGGTCTGTTGTGCTTTTATCAAGCATTCCATGAGTACTACTTGCAATCTTTCTTGCACTTTTCAGGGTCGTAATCAATTCTTTCTCTACACTTGCAATCATTCGTTCAAGTCCTTTTGCCGTCTCATTAAATGATTGTTGTGCATCTGATGTGAGATGCATCATCTTATATGCGAGTGAGTCAAGATGCTCTACAAATATCCCAACAGAGATTATTGTTTTGCCAAGTCCCTTTTTTGAGGTGCCGGGAATAGTTGCGCCAAGTGGTAGGATATTACCTTTTCCAGGATATAGCATCAGTTCCATATCCTCAAAGATGTTGAGTGGCTCAAGAATTAGTCTTGTTCCCTCTTTTAACTCGACATTTTTAACCCAGAATATTGAAATTACACTATCTTCGTATAGTTCTATATCCCTCACTGCTCCTATCGTAATTCCGTTCATAGTTACCTTATCACCTATTTCTAACCTTGGAGTTTCAGTAAAGATTGCTCTATAGTAGCATCTGCCAGTTAATCTAATAATTTGCATCACGGATACCACAGCAATCGCAATTCCTAAAACTATATATAAGATTTTGAGATGCTTTTTCACTCTACAGAAATCTTAACTCTCACAAATTCAAAAGTCAAGGTTAAAAATTATTTTATCTTGTGTTAATCTGTGTTCATCTGTCGCAGACTCTGTGAGTAGTGAAAAAGTCTTTTTTGACATTTGCCACAAAAACACTAAAACTCTAAATCCCACTAAAGTTATAATATAATTTCTTTTGTGCAGTTTTGTGATTTGGTGATTTCGTGGCATTTCATTTAATCATTTCTCTGTATTCTCTGTGTTCTCTGCGGTGAATCTTTTTTCCCTTGACATCGGGTAATTGTATGCTATATTAAAAATAGAATGCTATCAAGTCAAGTCAAGTCAAGTCAAGTCAAGTCAAGTCAAGTCAAGTCAAGTCAAGTCAAGTCAAGTCAAGTCAAGTCAAGTCAAGTCAAGTCAAGTCAAGTCAAGTCAAGTCAAGTCGTAGTATTGAGCTAATC
>JAUWHX010000021.1 GCA_030605695.1 bacterium
TCCGAACATCTCGGAGAGGTATCCGAAAATGTCGGAGAAGTAGCCGAACATCTCGGAGAGATAGCCAAAAATGTCGGAGAAGTAGCCGAATATCTCGGAGAGATAGCCGAGAATGTCGGAGATGTCTCCGAAAGTCTCGGAGAGGTAGCCAAACATCTCGGAGAGTTAACCGAAAGTTTAGGGGAAGCCAATTTTGGAGTGTTTGAGCTTTGGGTAGATAAGAGCAGAAGCTCTCATCTACCCTCTATTTCCACTCAATTATTCTCACATCAAGAAAAGGTTTGACATTTTAGATTTGCGTGGCAAGAATATGGTGTGAGAATCACGGACGGTTCGGCTTCGCTCACCACAAGTGAGAGGTTTGGGAGGTTACTTCTTGTCCCGGCAATTCTACTTGTCGGTTCAATTGCCTTTTACCCTATACTCCGGAATGCAATATTAAGTTTCTACAAGGTAGATATTTTATCCGGCATACCCCCCACATTTATCGGGTTTAAGAACTTTTCCACTCTCCTGCAGGATTCCCGTTTCTTGAAGTCCCTTGGGAATACTGCCTACTTTACTATTGTATCAGTGGTTATAGAATTTCTGCTTGGGCTTGGGTTTGCTCTCCTTCTTAACAGGACATTTCGGGCAAGAAATCTTGTAAGAGCAACTGTTCTAATCCCCTGGGCTCTGCCAACTGCTGTGATGGCAATTGGGTGGCGATGGATTTATAATGATGTTTATGGTGTCTTGAACGATATTCTGCTTAAACTTGGGATAATTTCAACTAAAATTGCCTGGCTTGGTAATCCACACACTGCAATGATGTGTGCGATATTTGCAGACGTGTGGAAATCTACACCATTTGTGGCACTAATCCTTCTTGCCGGATTACAGTCAATACCGAGAGAGTTATATGAGGCATCAGAATTGGACGGTGCAACAGAATGGAATAAGTTTAGACTCATAACTTTCCCTTTACTTTTGCCATCTATAGCATTAGCTTTGCTTTTCAGGACACTCCAGGCAATCGGGATATTTGACTTGATATGGGTACTGACAGGAGGAGGACCGGCAGGGACTACAGAGACAGTCTCTATCTATGTTTATAATTATGCATACAGGTATTTAAGATTAGGATACGCATCCTCTGCTGTTACACTTACTTTCTTAATAATTTTAGTGATAGGTGCATTATGGTTAAGAAGAAAATAAAACTATTCGGGTTTTTTGTTCTTATTGTAATTGTTGTATTATTTTCTATTAGTCCGTTCCTGTGGCAAATCATTACTTCGCTCAAATCTAATGAGGAGATTTTCTCATTGCCAATCTCTTACTTTCCACACAAAATAAACTTCAGAAGCTACATTGAAATATTTACCGAGAGACCCTTTGGGAGATATATCTTAAATAGTCTTTTCGTAGCGTCTTGTGCTACCTTACTTTGCGTGTTTGTTAGTTCACTTGCCGCATACGCTATCGCAAGAATAAAAATAAAAGGAGGAAGCAAGTTCTTGATTGTTGTGCTTGTAGTAGCGTTTTTCCCTCAAATAATATATCTAATCCCACTTTATGAGTTATTCGGGGTGTTGGGATTATTTAATAACCCAATTGCTTTAATATTACCTTATGCGACTATCAATCTGCCTTTTGGGATTTGGGTTCTTACCAGCTTTTTCAAGCAAATTCCAAAGGAGATAGAAGATGCGGCAAAGGTGGATGGATTTTCTCGGGGCAAGGTTCTCTTTCGCATAATTTTACCACTTTCAGCACCTGCTCTGGCTACTACAGCTATACTTGTATTTATCTTGTGCTGGAACGAATTCCTTTTCGCTCTCACATTTATGGTAAAAGATTTGGCAAGAACTGTCCCAGTAGGAATTGCTATGCTATCAGGAGCAAGTATGTATGAAATCCCTTGGGATAAAATCTCTGCTGCAACTGTGATTACCACACTCCCTCTTGTTATAATAACTATACTTTTCCAGCGACGGATTGTTGAGGGACTGACAGCAGGAGCAGTGAAAGGATAATTCAAAATTAGAAATTAATAGAAACTTGTAGAAACTGATGGAAACTTTTCGTATTCTCTGTAAACTCTGTGGTTAGATAAAAATGGCAGAAGTTGTGTGCAAAAACCTTTTAAAAGTATTCGGCAAAAAAGCAGTCGCAGTAGATAAAGTCTCCTTTAAAGTAAAAGACGGTGAGTTTCTTACACTCCTCGGACCTTCAGGATGTGGCAAGACAACTATATTGAGACTTGTCGCAGGACTGGAAACACCGGATTCAGGCAATATCTCTATAGACGGCAAACTTGTAAATGACCTCTCACCAAGCAAGAGAGACATTGCTATGGTGTTCCAAAGCTATGCTCTCTACCCGCATATGAATGTATTTAAGAATATGGGAATACCCTTGAAAATCAGGAAGTTGAATAAAGATGAGATTACAGAAAAAGTCTCTACTTCTGCGAAACTACTTGGAATCAGTGATTTGCTCCAGAGGATGCCAAAAGAATTATCAGGTGGACAACGACAGAGAGTTGCTTTGGGCAGAGCAATCGTCAGGGAGCCAAAGGTATTTTTATTAGATGAGCCGCTCAGCAATCTCGATGCAATCCTGCGAGAAAAGACAAGGGGCGAGCTTAAAGAACTATTCTCAAGGATTGGAGGCACTGTAATTTATGTAACGCATGACCAGGTAGAAGCAATGACTATGTCCGACAGGGTAGCAGTGATTAATCAAGGGAAAATCCAGCAAATAGGCACGCCATTAGAAATCTATAACTCACCAAAGAATGTTTTTGTAGCAAATTTCGTCGGAAGCCCAAGAATGAATCTTATCTCAGGTAAAGTTGAAGGAGAATGGTTCAGAGCTAGCAAATTTAGTTTAGAACTTCCGGATACAGTAGTGAGAGAGTTTATCTCTCGCGAGAAGATAACTATAGGCATCCGACCTGAGGATATTTATATTGACAATTCGCCCCTTATGGATTATCCTGCAATAGTGAACCTTATAGAGCCACTTGGAGCACAGACTCTTATCTTTGTCAAATTGGAAGACATAAACATAAGATTAATCTCCAAATCCGGAGTAAAAGTAGGAGAGAAAATTAACATAAGATTTGACTTAAATAAAATCCATTTCTTTGATACCCAAACATCCGAGGCAATAGAAGCAAGATGAAAACACTGCATAAAATAATAATTGGTGATTCAAGACAAATGAAAGAAGTCCGGAATGAATCTGTGCATCTTATCATTACCTCTCCACCTTATTGGCAATTAAAGGATTACGGAAATGGGAAACAGATAGGGTTTAATGATAGTTATGAGGAGTATATCAACAACCTTAATTTAGTTTGGAATGAATGTCGTAGAGTTCTGCATAAGGGTTGTCGCTTGTGCATCAATATAGGTGACCAATTTGCTCGTTCAGTATATTATGGAAGATATAAAGTAATTCCAATAAGAACAGAAATAATCAAGTTCTGCGAGAGTGTTGGTTTTGATTATATGGGAGCTATCATCTGGCAGAAAGTTACTACTTGTCATACAACTGGTGGAGCTACAGTGATGGGTTCTTTCCCTTATCCAAGAAGTGGAATTCTCAAGTTAGATTATGAGTTTATTTTAATCTTTAAGAAATATGGAAATCCTCCAAAGGTAAGCAAAGAAATTAAGGAACTCTCAAAACTAACCAAAGAAGAATGGAATCAATGCTTCACCGGGCACTGGAACTTTCCCGGTGAGAGACAAGATAAACATCTGGCAATGTTTCCTGAAGAACTACCGAAACGTCTTATTAAAATGTTCAGTTTTGTTGGTGATGCTGTGCTTGACCCATTCCTTGGTAGTGGGACAACATCCTTGACAGCTAAAAATCTGAGTAGAAACTCTGTGGGCTACGAAATAAATGAGGAATTTTTGTCAATAATAAAAGAAAAACTTGGGATAGAACAAAGCACCCTTTTTCAGGATGCAAGTTTTGAAGTAATCAAACAGGAAGAGTCGAGGACAAACCTTAAGGAAGAGATTAAAAAAATGCCTTATATTTTCAAAGACCCGATAAGATTTGATAAAAAAGTTGACCCAAGAAAATTGAGATTCGGGTCAAAGATAGATAATTCTCATTCCGAAAGAGAAATATATTATAGCGTAAAGGAAATAATCTCTCCAGAGATATTGATTTTAAATAATGGATTAAAAATAAGATTGTTGGGCGTAAAAGAGAACCCGGAGAAAAACGGAGAGGCAGTTCAATTTCTGAGAGAGAAAACACGTGGACAAAAAATATTTATGAGATTTGATACTATAAAATATGATGAGAAAAATAACTTGCTTTGTTATCTCTATTTGTGGAACAAGACTTTTTTAAATGCTCATCTTGTTAAAAAAGATTTAACAGATGTAGATACCACAATGGATTATAAATACAAATCTAAATTTTTGGCTTACAGGGGGTAAAATAATGGCAAAAGAGTGGATATTAAATCAAGCAATGAATCGGTGGGGATTGAACAAGAAAAAATCTGTAGGACCTGTTTCAGAATTGATTAGAAAATGTGCTCCAAGGAAACTGAAAGATTGGGAGAAATACTACTACGAAAAGGCATATCCAAGAGAATATTTGGAAGAGCTTGGCAGAAAACTCTATGTGAAAATTACAGAAGTTATTCAATACGAAGTTACAGAAGTAACAGAAGAGGACTGTATAAACTATCTCAAGGATGTAGTGATTAATAGAACTTTTGATGGGTATCAAACTGAGATTCAAACGATTTACGGTCAATTGCAGAATATTATTGGGGTGCCTATAAAACCAGCACCAGATGAATGGGATAGACTCTACAATGTAGATTTCTTTATTGAAATAAATGGTAAACATCTTGGATTACAAATAAAACCTATTACTTTTGAGCATACCTTTGAAGATTATAAATTGAGAGAGATGCAGGAGACAACACACCTTAAATTTCAGAAAAAGTTTGGTGGTAAGGTTTTTATTGTCTTCTCTGTTAAAGTTGGAGATAAGAAGATGATAAAAAATACTGATGTAATAGAAGAAATTAGAAACGAGATTGAGAAACTGCGAAAATGAAGAATATCTTACTCATTGGTATTTTTCTATTGCTTTCTTGTGCGAGGGAGAGCAAGGTAAAGATTAGTGTGCTTATAGGGGCAGACCCTGGCGGTGGGTGGAGACAGATTGAACAAGAGTTTGAAAAGCAGAATCCAGATATTGATGTAAATATTATAGAAGGACCATCTGCAACCGATACTCGTGAGGATATGTATGCGAGCGCTTTTATAGCAAAGGATGCTACTTACGATGTGGTATATATGGACATTATTTGGGTGCCGAAATTCGCAAAAGCAGGCTGGATAATTCCATTGGATAGGAAATTCGCAAAAGAGAGAGATGAGAGCAGAGAATCTCATCTACCCGTGGGTTCAGAAGTTCAAGGGGTCAAAAGTTCAAGGGGTCAAGTGGTCGGGGGTTCAGAGAGAGAAAAAGAGTTCTTGCCCGGAGATATTGCAGGCTCAAAGTATAATGGTAAAATTTATAGAATACCCTTGCAATCAGATGCTGGTATTCTTTACTATCGTAAGGACATTTTGGAGAAAGCAGGATTAGAGCCACCAGAGACATGGGACGAGTTGGTAAATATTGCAAGAAAGCTACAAAATCCACCAGATTTATGGGGATTCACTTTTCAAGGTGACCAATACGAAGGACTCATTTGCAACTTCTTAGAGCTCGTATGGAGTGCTGGCGGGCAAATTATGAATGCCGAAGGAAATATACAGGTTGACTCAAAGGAATGCCTTTCTGCACTTAAGTGGATGGCAAGTTTAGTTGGAGAAATCTCACCTCCAGGTGTTACTACTTATCAAGAAGAGGAGTCAAGACATATTTTCCAAGAGGGCAGATGTATCTTTCACCGCAATTGGCCTTATGTCTGGACATTAGCACAAAAGGAAGAGTCTCCGATTAAAGGGAAAGTTGGAATTATCCCGATGGTTCACAAAAAGGGATACGAAAGTGCAGCTACTCAAGGGGGCTGGGGACTTGGGATTTCAAAGTTCTCAAAACACAAAGAAGAGGCATGGAAATTTATAGAGTTCGCTACCTCAACTGAAGGGCAAAAAGTACTGCATCTAAAAAACGGATATATCCCTACAAGACACGAGCTCTTTAAAGACCCTGAAATTCTGAAGAAAAGCCCGCATTATGAACAATTGTATAGGATTCAACTTAAAGCAAGACCCAGACCTATGCATCCAAGATATAGCGAAATATCAGATGCCCTGCAAGTAGAGATTCATTCTGCTATCACAGGAATCAAGACCCCGGAACAGGCGTTGAAAGATGCACAGAAGAAAATTGAGAGTATTTTGGATTGAAGTTAAAAGAATCAACCACAAAGACCCAAAGGCACAAAGGTCACAAAGTTTTTATTAGGTTCTTTACTTCTTGGTGTTCTTTGTGTCTCCGTGACTTTGTGGTGAATAAAGAACTTTAATTTTCGCATTTATTATGATTCCTATTCTTACTTACCACAAAGTAACGAATTTTGATGTCAGTGGAACCTGGGTTACTCCTCTTCAGTTTGAACAACAGATGCGATATTTATATAAAAGTGGATACACTACTGTAACAGTTCAAGAGTTCAGGAGTTCAAGAGTTCAAGGGTTTAAGGGTTCAAGAGGTCAAGGGTTTAAGGGGTCAAGGGTTCAAGGGTTTAAGGGGTCAAGAGGTCAAGGGTTCAAGAGTTCAAGAGGTCAAGGGGTCAAGGGTTCAAGAGTTCAAGGGTTCGAGGGTTCAAGGGTTCAAGAGTTCAAGGGGTCAAGGGTTCGAGGGTTCAAATGTTCGAGGGTTCAAGGGTTCAAGGGTTCGAGGGTCAAAACAAGTTCTCATTACTTTTGATGATGGATATGAGTCTTTCTATCAAAAGGCACTCCCAATCTTACTTAAATACGGATTCAGAGCCTTGATTTTTGTGGTAACCAAATATATAGGTAAAGAAAATCTATGGGATGTAAACTTTGGGCACAAGGAACGGCATCTTAATTTAAAAGAGTTGCAGGAGCTTAAGAGATTGGGCTTTGTAATTGGCTCTCATACAAGAAGTCATCCGGATCTCACACAAATCCCCATAAACAAAGCAAGAGAAGAGATACTTAACTCAAAGCTTGAGCTTGAAGATAAACTGGGCGAGGAAGTGCATTTTTTAAGCTATCCCTTTGGCAGATATAACAATGCAATTATTAAACTTTCATTAGAATCAGGATATAAGCTCTCGTTCACATCAAACCCATTAGTAAATGGAGAAGGAGTCCGAGGAAGAATGGGCGTATATATAATAGATGGGCTAACACATTTCAAAGCTAAGCTTCAAGTCCACAGTCCACAGTCCACAGTCCACAGTCATTATAGTATGCCTTATCTGATAGAAGCAAGGAAGTGTCAGGTCATAAATTTCTTTTCTCGTGGGACCTGGATGTGGAAAACTTTGAATCCCTTTTCAAGACCTTGCATCTAAAAGATAGTGTTTAGAAATAAACCACGAATGGCACGAATTTGACGAATAAACACGAATAAACATAAAAACATAAAAATATAAAATTCGTATTTTTCGTGTAATTCGTGTTCTAATGAGGAGGTGAAAAATGGAGAAAAAATATCATCCATTGGCTGAGTTTTCAAAGATTGAGGATATAGTGAACCGCACACTTGACCGCACATTATCAGGTGGACTTTTCCCTGATAGATGGAAAAAATTGGTAGGAGAAGAGATAATGCCTGCGTGTGACCTCATTGATAGAGGAAATTATCTATTACTTAGAGCTGAAGTTCCCGGACTCAAAAAGGAAAATGTGGAAATCTCTGTAGATGAAACTTCTATCAGCTTAAAAGGAGAGATAACGCAGAGCAACGAAGAAAAAGGAGAAACTTATTACCGAAGTGAAAGAACTTATGGCTCTTTTTCGCGAGTGGTTGATTTGCCTGCTGAGGTAAATCCTAATCAAGTAGATGCAAGTATGAGTGATGGTATTCTTGAGGTCAAACTACCCAAAAAGAAAAGCTCCAAGGCAAAAAAGGTAGAAATTAAAGTCAAGTAGGGGATTGAGAGATTAGAAGATTGAAGATTAACCACAGAGAACACAGAGAAAAAAGAAATCATAAAATAAAAAGACTTTTTAACCACAGATGAACACGGATACACACAGATTGAAAGAGAAAGAGATTAGAAGATTTATCACGAAAGCACGAAATATTGTCCACAGGATCCGTATGGAGAAACACGAAAAACTCTTTATAATTAAGTTAGAAGATTGCAGATTCATTGGTTCAAAGGTTCAAGAGTTCAAGAGTTCAGGAGTTCAAGGGTTGAAGAGTTGAAGGGTTGAAGAGTTGAAGGGTTTAAGAGTTGAAGAGTTGAAGAGTTCAGGAGTTCAAGGGTTGAAGAGTTGAAGGGTTGAAGAGTTTAAGGGTTCAAAGGTTTAAAGGTTCAAGATTAGTCGCTCGTGGAGTCTGCCCATACGGGTCTTGAGACGACAGACTTTATGAGCGGTTGAGTTTACTTCATCAAAATTAGCTTCTTGATTTCCTTGTAATCACCTACTACAAGCTTCACAAAATAGATGCCGGTTGTCAATTCTTGTGTGTCAAAGCTGACATCATAACATCCAGCACTTTTCTCTTTATTTACCAATGTTTTAACTATCCTCCCAGTTATATCGTAAATCTTGAGAGTTGTTAGTTGCTGTTCGAAGAATCCTGTGGAGTTGTTAGTTGACAGTTCTTCTGGCAATTGATAACTGATAACTGTTCGTTGAGTAAATGGGTTCGGATGAACCTCTAATCCTAAATCTGTAATCTTGAATCTGTAATCCTCCTCCACATTTGAACCCTCACATTTATGGCGCTTGTAATATATCTCCTCGTTGTTGCCACCATCCCGCTCATCTGTCCAAGCTATATGAACATCATAATCATAAGAACAATCCCAACACGCTACAGAAACATAATGAGACTTCCCGACAGCATCAGTTATCCTCTCATCTATTATCCCCCAAGTCTCTCCATCATTGACTGACCGATTGTAATATATCTCCTCGTCGTTATCCCGCCAATCATACCAAACTATATGAACTATTGAATCACAAACTGCTATTGAAGGATTATATGAGGCAGCAAGGTCATCAGTTATCCTCTCATCTGAATACCAAAGCATCCCATTATCAATTGACCGATTGTAATATATCTCCTCGTTGCCATCACGATGATCATACCAAACTATATGAACTATTGAATCACTAACTGCTACCGAAGGATACCCTGAGTAAGCAAGAGCATCAGTTAACCTCTCATCGCCTCCCCAGGTCTCACCATTATCAACTGACCGCTTGTAATATATCTCATAGTTGCCCCAACGATCATCCTGCCAAACTATATGGACTATTGAATCACTAACTGCTACCGAAGGATACTCTGAGTCAGCAAGGTCATTAGTTAGCATCTCATCGTCTCCCCAGGTCTCACCATCATCAACTGACCGCTTGTAATATATCTCCGGGTTACCATCCCGCGCATCCTGCCAAACTATATGGACTATTGAATCACAAACTGCTACCGAAGGAAAATGAGAATCCCTTGTAGTTAGCTGTGTATCCGGCTCAAAGCTACTCCCAGAATTGATAGACCTTATATAATAAAGCTCGCCAGGACCAATATTTCTGTGTTCCCATACAATATGCACCATAGTATCCCGCACAGCTATTGTCCACGCATTATTGTAGCCACCATAGTCAACATGGCTTGGATAAACAGTTAATCTTTTATCTGGATTCTCCCACTGCCCATACAAACTACAAGCTACCAACACTATTCCACAGGATTCTGCGAACAAAAATCCCCATCTCTTCATCTTAATTAAATATACATCCTATTTCTAAAAAGTCAAGAAAAAACCGCAACCACAGAGAACACAGATACACACAGATTGAAAGATTCCAGATTTGAAGATTTATCACGAAAGCACGAAATATTGTCCACAGGATCCGTATGGAGAAACACGAAAAACTTTATAATTAAGTTAGAAGATTGCAGATTCATTGGTTCAGGAGTTTAAGAGTTTAAGAGTTTAAGAGTTTAAGAGTTCAAGAGTTGAAGGGTTGAAGGGTTGAAGAGTTGATATTTATTTCTCTACTCGGACTCTATAAACCGCAGTAGGCATAGATTTAAGTCCATTTTGAGCAACAGTCCTCATCTGTATCCTAACTGAACGAGGCACAATTTCCCTCAAGGACAATTCCTTCCCCTTATTTCTCACCTTTTCTATCGTTACTTCTATAGGAGAAACCCCTATTATAGGCAGAGGAACAATCGCAATATGAGAAGCACTACCTCTCCATGCTCCTTTAACCCAAATTTGCACGGCACACGGACTATCATATTCATAAGAGAGCCGAACTTTAAACTTAATTTTCCCTCCGGAATATGTTCCATATTGTTCTATGTCAGTCTTCGGTAGAGGAGGTTTGTTCTTTGAAATCGGGGGTTTCCGCACCTCTTCAAATCCACTCCACTTCAATAGCACGTTCATACCTAAATATGCCTGACCTCCTCCCATTACCCCTGACCTCCTCGGAATTATACCACCTGATGCCTTAACTTCACTACTCATAATCCTTATCCCTTTGGCATACTCTTCCCATAAAGCTTTCTCTATCTCTGTTAGATTATTCCACTCCCCCTTAAAATAACTAAAAATCGCCCCAATCTCCTTCTGCTTCCCTGTAGCCGTATTCTCCCTCACCTCACTTCTCTTCCTTACATAAGTCCTGCCCCTACGAGTAAAAAATATATTATCCCCTACCCTTCCTCTTATAGAACTTATCAACCCGCCCAGAATTACCTTACCCATAATTGCACCTCCTATGTATTATAATAATTCTTATCTTCGTTTTGTCAAGTAAAAAGTGTAAAGAAATCGTAAAGAGTTTAAGAGTTTAAGGGTTCAAGAGTTTAAGGGTTTAAGAGTTTAAGAGTTTAAGGGTTTAAGAGTTTAAGGGTTTAAGGGTTTAAGGGTTTGAGGGTTTAAGAGTTTAAGAGTTTAAGGGTTTAAGGGTTTAAGAGTTTAAGAGTTTAAGGGTTTAAGAGTTCAAAGGTTTAAGGTAGTTAAGATAATAAAAATGGGAGGTGTGAGATGAGGAAATCGTTAATGTTTTTAGGTATCTTGTATCCTCTTATATGCTCTGGAGATTGGTGGATTACGACGGTGGATAGTCATTCAGTAGGTGGGAGTTCAATTGCAATTGATTCATCGGGAATACCCCATATAGCTTACACCCGATGCGATGCAGGAGGATTTTTTAAGTATGTATCTGGGAATCCCATAGATTCAAGCTGGACATTAGAATTTACACATGATTCGAGTAGCTTCCCAAATCTAAAACTTGATTCAAAGGGATTGCCTCATATTATAAGTGAAAACGGATGGTATATATGGAAGGATACTAATGATATATGGAGTAAAGAGAAGGTACGGTATGAGATTGGCTCAGGCTGGTATTATCATGGACACTCACTTGTTTTAGATACCAATGATTATCCCCATATTCTGGGGGTATATAGGAATTTTGATTTACCCCCAGATTATGCTTTTCTTTTTCATTGGTATAAAGACAGCATAGGGTGGCATACCGATACAGTGGATACTGTGAGTAACGGTATAGATAATATCTCTATCGTAATAGATAATGAAAATGTAATTCATATAGCGTATCCTTCTCTTCCTGGTAACTATCTTTGTTATGCTAAAAAGATTGATGGAGTCTGGGATAAAGAGGTAGTAGAGTTATATCCTGCGGGTTATCGACCATGGATAGCTCTTGATGCTTATGGTCGTCCTTGTATTACCTGGAAGACAAACGGAGGCGGATTGAAGTTTGCGAGAAAGAACGATAAAGGATGGGAAATAGAAATGATAGATACGGCAGGGTATTACGTGCATAACCCGGTCCTGTGCATTGGCAAAGACAATAATCCTCGTATTGCTTATCTTTTTGCAAGAACTCATAGTAATGGGGACTTGAAATATGCCTGGTTTGATGGTGCTTCATGGAATACTACAACAATTGATACAAATGTTTTCAGCCCCACGAAATCAAAACCTAAAATCCACTATACTTTCATGGGTATGGAAATAGATAAGGATGGAATTTCTCATATATGTTATGATTACCAGAAGGGTGCTTTTGAAAAATATGCCAAGGGACATGGTCCGCATATAGGAGTTGAAGAGAGTGAAGAGTTTAGAGTGAAGAGTTTAGAGTTGAAAGTTTATCCTAATCCATTTACTACAGGGGTTAGGGTTAAGGGGTTAGGGGTTAGTGAAGGACAAAAAGTTAATCTAAAGATTTATGATATGATGGGAAGGTTGGTGGAAGAGACAAATGTAGGATTAGAAGATTGTAAGATAGGGGAAAGTTTACCGGCAGGTATTTACTTTGTGAAGGTTCAAGAGTTTAAGAGTTCAAAGGTTCAAAGGTTCAAGGTAGTTAAGATAATAAAAATGGGAAGGGTGAGATGAGGCGCTGAGAGTTTAAGGGTTTAAGGGTTTAAGGGTTTAGGGGTTCAAAGGTTTAAAGGTTTGAGGGTTTAAGGGTTTAAGAGTTTAAGAGTTTAAGGGTTTAAGAGTTTAAGGGTTTAAGAGTTTAAGAGTTTAAGAGTTTAAGGGTTTAAGAGTTATATTTCAATCTTTTTTCACCTCTATTCTATAAATTTGACTGGACTGAGAGTATCTGCCATTATTAGCAATAGTCCGCATCTGTATAAGGACTTTGAAATCTCCAATATCTTTTAAATCCTTTTCTATTAGCTCGTTATTCTCTTTTATCCTAAGCTTATCTATCACTACCCTGGTTTTTGAAGTAGATAAAGGTGCAAGAGTTCTAACATAAGGGTAGCTTCGCTTGCCTATTCTTCTTATCCAAATTTGAGCAACACAATCGGTTATATACTGGCTGGGCAACCAGACATCGAACTCCAGCTTATTTTTATATACACCGAGGTCCATCAAATCAGTCTCTGGTAAATGTGGTTTAGGTAAATTTGCCAGAGGAGGTTTTTCCATAGGGTCAAACCCACATAATATCAATAACGAATTCACGGATACATAAGCAGTAATACCGGTTCTCGCTCCCGTAACTGGAATAAGCCCTTGTCTCTTCTTAAACTTTACCTTAAACTTCTTGGCATACTCTTCCCATAAAGCCCAATGAGTAAAACTCAGCTTGCTCCACTCATTCAAGAGCTTAGCAACAGTCTGCTGCACCCTTTTCTGTCTCCAAGTGTTAGGTTGTTTTTCTTTTCTCACTCTCTTTTTCACCATAGGAACACCCCTTGAATTAAAAAAAGTGTAATCACCTGCCGAGCCCGATATCCCAGAAACCAAACCAGAATTTTTATACTTAGCCATTTTTACCACCTCCTATATTCATTATATATTATTCTATGCTTTTGTCAAGTAAAAAAGTGAAAAAAATCGTAAAAAGATTCGTTGAAGATTGTAAATTGCGGATTGCACGGAAAAGATTAGCACACAGATTCACACAGATTAAAAAGATAATCACGGATTGTAGATTACAGAAAAGGTTTTCACCGCAGAGACGCAAAGAACGCAGAGAAAAGAAAAATCATAAAATGAAGACTTTTTCATCGCAAAGATTACAGATTACAGATTGCAAAAAATAAATAATTAACCACTCACAGAGTCTGCGACAAAGAACGCAAAGATATGAAACCACAGATGAACACAGATAGACACAGATAAAAATTAACCACAAAGACACAAAGGAATACAAAATGCAGATTCAAGATTGCAAAAAGAAAAGAATGAACCACGAATTACACGAATTAATCGAATAACATAAAGAAATTCATAAAATAAGGAACTTTTCACCACAAAGACACAAAGGGCACAAAGAGATAGAGACTTGAGATAGAGATTGCAGATTCAAGATTAGAGATTCTGCGAGTGTCTTTAGCTAAATAGACTCTAAAAGTATGGTTTTGTTTTAGTGCTTATTCCTCTTTTGGCTCATACCCTTCCATAAAGGTGCAGAGCGAAGTTCTTGGAGTAACGCAGGAAGTGAATTTCAATACGAATTCCATAGCAGCGTTTTCGTTAGGAGCTTCATATATAACTACGAAATCAGGCTTCCCGAAAAGTTTTAAAAATTGATGCACCTTTATATCCTCGGGAGGTCGGGTTTTTTTAACTAAATAAAATATATCCTCAGCCTTCCCGGGGATAATATCAAAGCTGGTCATAAAAAGCATAATCCCCTCCTTTTTTAAATATAAAAATTCTAAATTATAAGCACTAAATCCTAAACAATATCTAAATTCAAAATCCAAAACATATGTCTTGAATTTTGGTCATTTGAATTTGTTTAGAGTTTAGGATTTCGGATTTAGAATTTTTCATTTATAAGGTTTCCAAGTGTACGGACGTTCAAAAATTCCTGAATAACATTTAAGTTCCTTAACTTTTTTTGTAATACGCGCTGGATTGCCGACAACAACTGTTCTTGCAGGAACATCTTTTGTTACACAGGCGCCGGCTCCAACAAGAGCGTGTTCTCCGATAGTAACTCCCGGAAGAATTATACATCCTCCTCCAATTTTAGCAAACTTTTTTACTTTGGCGCCACCCAGACATTCACGATATTTTTGGCAAGGCGGATGAGGGTCGTCAAGGAATACAGTTCCGGGACCTATAAAGACATATTCCTCAATTTCCACAAGTTCAAGGAAGCAAGATGAATGTATTCTTGTCCCAAAACCAATCTTATTTTCAACCTCAATAACCGTATTAGTGCCTATGCTCACATTATCGCCAATTACATTGTTTTCCCTAATGGTAACTCCTTGTCCTGTTTGGAAATTATTGCCTATTTTGTTGTTAGCATATATGGCAGTGAATGGGCGGATAATTGCATTCTCTCCGATTTCGGTTGTCGGTTTTTGGTTTTCGGTTTTCGGAGGGAAGCCAATGACAACGAAATCATATATTGTGCTATTTTTGCCAATTTTTACTCCAGGGTATATCTTTACCGATTCTCCAACCTTAACCATAAATTTATTTCACCACAAAGAACACAAAGAAAAAATCCTTTTAATGTAATCACCGCAAAGACGCAAAGTTCGCAAAGAAAAAATCCTTTTTTAAAACGCTCCTTTTAATGATAACACCGTTGGGATTGTGTATAATAATATTTTCATATCTAACCACAACGACTGATTTGATGCATAGTAAAGGTCAAGCATTACCATTTCATCAAATGAGATAAGACTTCTTCCCATAATTTGCCATAAGCCAGTTAAGCCCGGTTTTGCAGAGAATCTTGCAAAGTGCCACTTTTTATATGATTCTATCTCATAAGGTATAGGAGGTCTGGGACCTACAAGCGTCATATCTCCTTTTAACACATTTAGAAGTTGAGGAAGTTCATCAATAGAGAGTTTGCGAAGCCATTTTCCAATAGTTGTAGTTCTTGGGTCATCTATTAGTTTATAGACTTTTTGGTCATTACATTTGCCGTTTATATTTTTTTTCATATATTCTTGATGAAGTTTTTCTCCCTCATTCTCTCTCATAGTCCTGAACTTGTATAGGTCAAATGTGCACATATTGTTATTTACTCGCTGTTGACGGAAAAACACCGCTCCCTTTGAGTTTAATTTCACAAAAATAGATGCGATAATAAATATTGGCAACGAAGCGATAAAAAATGGTGTTCCAAGTATAATATCCATACATCTTTTTAATCGGTAAGGGCGAGATGACGCCCCTACATCTTTTTTCTTGAATATTAGCCATTTATTTTTTGAGATACAAGAGATATTATCTGTTTTCACATATACATCTCCTTTTTCTTCGTATTTCAAAACGAATTTCACAATTTCTTTAGGGGTAAGCCCGGGACAATTTATTGTATGAGTTTCAGTTTTATCAGAATGAAATTTCTGCAAATCGCTTTTATTGCTTATATTAAGAACCATATTAGATTACAAATTACAGATTGCAGATTGTTAGTTGTTATTGTTCTCTACAGCTACAAAGTTAATGAGCTTATTTGGGACGAAAATAGTTTTTTTAATAGCATTGATTCTATTTGCTATCTTTGGAATTTGCAAAGCTTGTGATTTCACAGAATCCTCAGGTGTATCTTTTGGCATCTGAAGCATTGTCCTGACTTTTCCATTAATTTCAATTATTATCGTAACAATTTCTTCTTCAATCTCTTCCCATTGTGGCCATTTAGATTTAAATACTGATTCGGTATTTCCAAGTTTTTCAATCCATAATTCTTCAGCCAGATGAGGAGCAAATGGTGCAATTAACTGAACAAGAATCTTTAACCCATAACTAAACCAGGAGTCGTTCTCTGATTGATAAAGTTCATTAACAAATGTCATAAGAGCTGCAATAGCTGTATTATGACTACGATTTTCAATATCATGAGTTACCTTCTTAATTGTAAAATTTATACTTTTGTAAAGTGTAGATAGCTCCTTTGGAATAGATTGAGCAATGTGTTTATTCTTATCCACGAGATTATACACCCGTGAGAGGAATCTTGATGCACCAGCAACTCCTTCAACAGACCACACAGAATCGTGTTCAGGTGGTCCTATAAAGAGTATTGTAACTCTTCCTGTATCAGCTCCCCACTTCTGTACAAATGGGCCAATAGGAACTGCGTTTCCCTTAGATTTTGACATTACCTGTCCGTCTTTATCCATTACCATGCCGTGAGTAAATAATTTAATACAAGGTTCATTATGTACCAACAATCCCTCATCATAAAGGAATTTAGCAATAAAGCGGAAATAAATAAGATGTCCTGTAGCATGCTCAATTCCTCCAATATACTCATCTATTGGGAGCCATTTTTGAGCAGATTCTCGAGAGAAAGGTTCATTGTCATTTTTTGAATCTAAATAACGAAGCCAGTACCAGGATGAATCTATAAATGTATCCATTGTATCCGTGTCGCGATGTGCCTCTCCACCACATTGAGGGCAAGAAGTATTGACAAAGTCAGAAACAGAAGCTAATGGAGATTTTCCTCTTGGTGTAAAATCAGCTTCTTCAGGTAGACAGACTGGCAGTTCATCAAAGGAGACAGGAACAACACCACATCTTGAGCAATGAATTATGGGGATTGGAGCACCCCAATATCGTTGTCTTGAGATAAGCCAGTCGCGAAGACGGTAATTCACTTTTTTTCTTCCAAGTTTTTTTTCTTCCACATACTTTTCTATTTTAACAATTCCATCATCAGAGGATAAACCAGTAAAGGAATCTGAATTTACCATTGTGCCGTAATCTGTATATGCTTCTTGCAGGAACGGTTCGCGAACCGCCCCTACAGGTTGAATAACCATCTGTATGGGAATTTTATGGGTTTTTGCAAACTCAAAGTCTCGCTCATCATGTGCTGGAACTCCCATTATAACTCCAGTTCCATACGATGGCAGGACATAATCAACAATCCAAATAGGTATTTTGGTCTCAGAAAGAGGATTAATCGCATACTCTCCTGTAAATATGCCATTTTTAGTTTGAGCGCGCTCGATTTCTGGTCGTTTCAGAGAATTTTCTATATAATTTTTAATTTTTGTGTTTTTTCTACCCATTTCTTTTGCCAATTTATCAGCAGGAGAAAGAGCTAAGAATGTAACTCCATAAATTGTGTCTGGTCTCGTTGTAAAAACAGAAATCCGCTTCTCATTATATTGGAAATCTATTTCCAGCCCTTCGCTTCTACCAATCCAGTTTCTTTGTAAGTTCTTCACCTGCTCGGGCCATTCTGGGAGGTCATCTAAACCAGAGAGCAGTTTTTCAGCATAAGCTGTAATTTCGAAGAACCATTGAGTAATTTCTTTTTTAATCACAGGAGTTTCACATCTCCAGCACTTTTCGTTTTCTACTTGTTCATTGGCAAGGGTAGTCTGGCAATGAGGGCACCAATTTACATAAGCCCTTTTTCTGTAGGCAAGTCCTCGCTCAAAGAGTTTCAGAAAAAGCCATTGAGTCCATTTATAATAATTTGGCTCCGAAGTTATTACCTCTTTACCCCAGTCATAAGAAATTCCCATAAGTTTAAGTGTTTCCCGACTTGTATTTATATTATCCATCGTCCATTTACGGGGATTTATTCCTTTGTCAATTGCACATTGCTCTGCAGGAAGTCCGAAAGCGTCCCAGCCAAACGGATGCAAAATATCGTATCCTTGCATTAATTTAAATCTCGCAATTGTATCGCCAAGCACATAATTTTTGGTATGTCCTATATGAATATCCCCAGAAGGATAGGGATACATTTCAAGGATATAATATTTTTTCTTTGGATTAATTGAAGTCTTATAAAGTGAGTTTTTGAGCCAAGAATCCTGCCATCGGCTCTCTATTTTCTGAAAATCATACATCTAATTTCACCATAAAGTCACAAAGAACCCAAAGGACACAAAGATTGATTTGCCACAAAAACACTAAGGCACTAAATGCCACTAAAGATTTCTTTTTGTGCAGTTTTGTGATTTGGTGATTTCGTGGCATTTTATTTAATCATTTCTCTGTGCTTTTGAGTCTTTGTGGTAATACATTAAGGAATTATAGAGTAAATTTCAAAATAGCATATTGTAGTCGTTCTTGGATGGACAGATACCTTTTTCTCTGCCCAATGAAAACCAACGCTTCCGGCTCGCACCCAATAAGTTCCGGAAGGCAATCTCATAGTGCTCGCTCCTGTTTCTCTATCTGTTGGTACACTTGGAATAGATGTTCCGGGAAAAGAAACTACTGCACGTTTAGGATTGCCGCTTTTTGCATCAGTCACTACTACAGTAAGTATCCCTGTTGAAGACTCACGCCATTTCTTAAAAACTAAGGAATTTACATTAACGCCAATTGAAAAACGTGGATAAAGTATAGAAGAACCTTTGAGTCTATGTTCAAGTTTTGATGCAGAAATTCCTACCTGAAAAAAATGACTTCTAATCTTAATTCCTGTATTGAAATCTCTACCATCAAAATCAAATACTCCAAATAAATGATGCAAAAGTAGTATCTCTGCTCCCCAAAACAATCCTATAGCATTAGAATGATATTTTCCTGAAAACATATCTGAATTAAAAAATTGGGACCTTGGACCATATCCCACAAAACAGCCATTTCCTATTCCAATATTGTAAATTCCATAAGGGCCCATATCTTTTGTTGCTACAATAAAAAGTGAGAGTTGCTCTGAAGTTCTTTTAGAATTATATGTTTGGTCGTCATCCCAGCCAACATCTCTTCCAACACCCACTGGACAAATCCACTTATGTGGAGATATATACTTACTTCCAATTGCAATGGCTGGCAGTTTATTAGTTTCCTCACTTACTTTGAACTTTACATCAGATGATAGAATCTTATTTGTAAGAACAGAAAGTCCGAAGGTTAATCTCTTTAGGGCTTCAATTTCAATATATGCATTTCTATCTATAGAATGGGGGTCTTCTGGGGTTGTAATGCTTAAATTTAATCCAAGACTAAATGCAGTGCCGGATGAATATGCAGTTGGGGTATCAACTAAGTGCGAAGGGTCCTTGAATTCGCTGAATCCAGTAGTAGCAAACAATAACCCTACGATTAATAATTTATAGTTCACGATTTTGGAGTATAATATTTATAATAATAATGATAACTGTAATATATTCCATCTTTTACCTTGTTAACAACTACACCAAGGAAAACTACTCCTGTGGATTTAAACGATGATATTGTTCGAAGTAATAACTCTCTCGGAATTTTCCTCAATTCCAATGCCAAAATTACACCTTCTACCATATTTCCCAATAAAAATCCATCTGCACAAGTAATAAGCGGAGGAGAGTCAATTATCACCATTTCAAAATCCTTCCTCAACCCAGAAATTAAGGTTTTCATTGATTCAGAATCTATAAGCTCGCTGGGATTCGGTGGTATATGACCTGCTGGAATAACCCAAAGATTTTCTATCTTGGTAGGAAATATCACATCTTCTATTTTTACATCTCCAATGAGGAAGTTTGATAACCCGACTTTACTTGATATCTTAAACAACTTATGTAAAGAAGGTTTTCTGAGGTCTCCCTCTACCATAACTGTTTTTTGTAATGCTCTTGCATAAGTCACACCAAGATTGGAGACAAGAGTTGATTTCCCTTCTTTTGCCGCACAGCTTGAAACAAGCAAAGTTTTTAAGCTGCCAGGTTTTGAAAACTTTAAGTTTATTTGAAGTTTCTTATATGCCTCAGCTGACGGTGATATCTGGTCCTCAATTATATCATCAGAGTGCACCGGAATTGTTCCTGCCACAGGAATTTTTAATTTCTCTACATCTTCTACTTCTTTAATAGAAGTATCCAAATGTTCTTGAACAATCACTCCCCCAATTCCAATCCCGATTCCGAAGACTAAAGCCAATATAAGATTTCTGACTGGATTAGGATATATTGGAAGTTGAGGTGGAATTGCTCGTTCAATTATCACGATATTCCCAATTTCTCCTACTTCTGTTATTTTAGCTTCCTCGTAACGGTCAATTAGACTTTGGTAGACGCTTTTGTTAAATTCATAAGTTCGCTCAAGTCTTGCAAGTTTATATTCTTTTGTAGGAAAACGACGCACACGTTCCTGATATTCCTTTATTCTTTTCTCCATAGCACTTTTTGCCGATTGCAATTTAATGAGATTGAACTTTTCATTAAATATTTTTCCTGATAATTCTTCAATATAAAAGAGTGGATTCATTGAAAGCACTTCTTCTTCAGCTCTACTCGTTGCTTTTTGCTTAAGTCTTCGCTTGATGTCCTCTATTTTTTTATTTAGTCCTATTAACTTAGGATGCTCCGGAGCCAGCCCCGCAATTATATACGAAGAATATTCGTTCCCAAGTACCAAAAGTTGAGCCCTTAAACTTGAAAGCGAGGGATTATCAATTTTAACAATTTCTTCTGCAAGTCTCTCGTTTTCTTTTTTAAGTTCTTGTTTTAATCGTGCGATTAGCGTCTCCGTTATACTAATTTGAGATACCTTTGAACCATATTCCGATTGAAGTTTAACAAGCTCTTCTTGCAAAGCACTACCACTGGCATCTATTGAGATGAGCTTCTCTTTTTCCTTGAATTTCTGAAGAGATTCTTCTGCCTCTTTTAGTCTTTTTTGGACTTCTGGAAGTTGAACTTCTATGAACCTTCTTACTTCTGTCACTTTTGCTCTTGCAATTTCCACAGAATACTCTTTAAAAGCCTCTGCGATATTATTCGTTATTAAAGCAACTTCCTCAGCAGTTCCTGCTTCAACTGTAACTTGAATGATGATGGAAGCTCTTAAGGGAGTAATTTTAGTTTTCTCAAGCAAAATATCAGGGGCATCTTCAAGATCAAGGAACCCTATTTTTAGTCTCTTTTCACGCATGCGATTTATTACTTTTTCTGCGAATCCTCTTGACCTTAGTATTTCACAGTTCGTTTCTATCCCAAATGCTTCTTCTAATATTTGACTTTCACCAAGTAAGGTTGAAATTCCTTTCACTAAAACCTTAGAGGAGGCACGAAATGTTTTTGGAGTTAAAGTAGTCTTTATCGCAGTAAATAGCATAATTCCACAAAATATGCCAATAAAAATCCATTTTCTCCGCAAGAAAACACGAATATACCTTCTTATATCTATTTCGCCTTCCATTAAATTACTACATGGAACAACCCTTCTATTCCTTGGAACAGGTCATCTGTTCCTTTCAATATGCCATATGTTCCACGGAACATCTCGTATGCAGACTTGTCCATATTTATTTCTTGAGCATATTATATAATTGGAGATATACCAGCACAACAAGAGTAGCTTCTGTAATATTGTGTGTAAAGCCCTTGGCTTTAGAAAAAAATGTCTGATTAATCCGTACCATATCTCCGGGTTTCATAATAGGAATACCCTCACGATTTCCTGTTTTAAAGAATTTAGATAAGTTCACATTAACCTTACAGGGAATTGGGAAAGAATGTATAAGCTCAACCCTTGAGAGATTAGCACCTTTCAGTAGTCCTCCGGCTAAAGATAAAAGTGTAACAAGGTCTGTTCCGTCTGGGATAGAATAAAGTCCGGAAGACGCAATTTCTCCCCATATAGACACCTTTATTTGAAGCTCACCTACTCCTCCAAGATATACATAATATTTAGCCCCTGGGGACTGAATGTCTTGAACCTGTAACAGAAAAAATATTAAGATAGCCACTTTGTTTTCCATACAGATTAAAAAACTCTTTGTCAAGTAAAAAAGTAAACGTTGTAGACTCGTATGAGTGGTTAAATCATTTTTACTTGACATCTGATTTTTGGTGGTATAAGTTAAAATTAATGAGACTTGATGTATCACCAACTCGGATGGAGCTTTTGGGACTTCGTAAACGAACTGCCCTTGCAAAACGGGGACATAAGTTGCTTAAAGACAAACAAGATGAGTTAATGAGAAAACTTTTAGAAGGATTGAAAATTTTAAGAGAGTTGAGGGAAAAGTTGGAAAGAGAGCTTGAATTCACGATAAAAAGATTTTTATTTGCACGGAGTTCAATGAATTCTGGAGAGGTTGAAGAAGCATTTCTTTTGCCTGGCAAGGAGCTACGGATAGAACTTGAGAAGAAAAGGTTTTTAAATGTTGAGGTTCCTATTTTCAAAAGGATAGTATCCGGAAAAATACACTGTTATGGATTTGCGAGAACAAGCCCGGAACTTGACCTTTCACTTTTGAGTCTTGAAAAAGTAGTAGAGGAAATAATAGAACTTGCAGAGCGTGAAAAATCTATTGAGCTTATAGCGATGGAGATACAACGGACAAGGAGAAGGGTAAACGCTCTTGAATATGTTTTGATTCCATCGCTTGTAGAGACTGTGAGATATATTCAGATGAAGTTATCAGAGATGGAGCGAGGTAATCTTTCAAGATTAATGCGTATAAAAGAAATAATAAGAGGCAGTGAGTAAATTATAAGTTATGAATTTTCTATCGTTAGTTTTTAATTTATAATTCAAAGAGGAGGTAATATGGAGTTCTTGTTACTTGGAGGAATGATTCTTTTAATGGGAGTTCTAAACAAGATACTTGTTTTCAAACAAGCGAATAAAGCTCTTATAGGACTTAAACTCCCTATTGGCATTGTAGTATTTTTTGTTGGAGTTAGCTCATTTGCAAAGGGAGTAGGATTTATCTTTCCCGGTATTATGGGAATAATAGCAGGTGTATTTCTCATAATGGATTTACTTAAACTAATTCCAATGGCATCAGACTCTCTTGAGAGAGTAGATATAGCAATTACAGGATTTCAAATCCCTATTGGTATTCTTACATCAATATCAGCTATAATAGGGTTGTTTATGAGATAAAACAACTGCAAGATAGCCTCTTTTGCTACATCTTTCGTATAGATTTCCAGACTGTATGTTGACATATAAGTTTCCTTGGATTTTTGAGCTTGCATTTAAAATTCCTCCTCTTTTAATCTGGAGAAAGAAGAGTTTAAAAACTTTGGTAAGGGCAATTCGTGAATTATCCATACAACCACATAAAATATTGGACATTGGATGTGGAGCTGGAGTTTTGACTCCAGTGATTAGAATGCTATATCCTGAGGCAGAAATACTTGGCATAGATAGTTCTGCCGAGATGATAGATTTTGCAAGAATGAAATATGGGAATCTTGCAGAATTCAAGGTAGTAGATTTTTTAGGATATGAAGGGGCTTATGATTTAATCATCGGGTTTTATAGTTTTGAGTTTTTCCCTTTATTTGAGGGGATAAAAAGAGTGAAAAAACTCCTTAAACCCGGAGGAGTGTGTATTATAATAACAACCGGGAGAGCTCCTTTTAGTATCTTACATCAGTTTTTTGTGAGCAAACTTTTGAGAACGGAACTTTATCTTTATTCTCCATCTGATTTTTATAAATTTCTTGTAAAAGAGAATTTTTCCTTGCAGACAAAAATTATAAGTGAGATTGAGGGAAGCTATCTTCTTTCCATTAAATCTCTGGGATGAATTCCAAGCTACGAAATTAATTAGTTGTAAAGAAAGGGGCAGACACACAGGTCTGCCCCCATATCTTCTGTCAAACAGAATTTGATAAATCAAATCTCTACTTGAGTAAGATAAGTTTCTTTGTCCCAGTTTCTTCTCCAATCTCAAATTTGCAGAAATAGATTCCAGATACTAACTCTTTGGTATCAAGTTTGAGTTCGTGCTTTCCTTCTGTTCTAACCTGGTCCAGAAGAGTAGTAACCAGCCTGCCAGTTATGTCGTAGAGTTTGATACTCACATGAGCTTTAGTAGGAAGTTCGTAGAGAATTGAGCCGGAAGTTTGAATAGGATTGGAGTAATCTACTTTGAAGCTTGGCTTTACTGAGGATTCTTCCACCCCATAAGCTGGCACATGAACAATCCTCATCATAAAATCATGTGCAGCAACAACTTCCCAAACACTTAGGTCATCGGACCAGTACGACCTATTATCTACTGGCGAGTTCTCATCTGATCCAATGGCAGGTCCGGTATCATTTTCTGCAAATTTCGCTACAAGCCAGATGTCATCTGTTGTAGTAATTTGTGTCAAAGTACTATCAAAGTCTACAACTATCCACTCTGGAGATGCAAATGCCAATGGACCTGTAATTGTTTGATATGGAGAGCCCATATCTGGAGTTGATGCACTCCCGGGGAACAATCCTATATATTCAAGAGCTTTGGTGCTATTTACATAGACCTTACCTTTTGTAACATAGAATGGCGGGACGACATAAGACGTAAATCTCGCGGCAAAGGCATCGTCGGCTCCATTTGGAGTATTCACTGCCCACCATCCTTCTTTTTTGAAGTCGTCGTATGCAATTTCACCGTGTTCATAGCTTTGGGAAACCCGTGATAGAGTATCGTTGTCAGGAACCTCGTCTCCAGCAAGAGATGTAGCAAAAGTAACAGTATGTTCTTCATTATAAAGAAGAGGAGTCCAATTAACGAATGTAAGAGGTTGTGTAGCACCTGAAGCTAAATCGTTAACTGTCTGAGAATCTGCATACACAAGGGTGCCAAGATGGTCTGTTATAATGCATCCCACTTTAAATGTTTCAGTGTTAAGTCCTGTGTTTTTCGCTGTAGCTTTTACCTCGTAGCTTGTTCCAACATACACACCACCAGAAGGAGCTTCTGTTGAGAACACGCAAACATCGTGATCAACTGAAGTCCATGAGACATATGCGAACTTTGCATGCTCGCCATAAGAGGAATTTGGTAGCCAAACACCAGATGAATCATAAAAACTATGTCCTTGAAAAGCATCGTCTGATATACAAAAAGGACTCCCTGATGGAACATCTCCAGGCACTACTGAGAGCCAGAAATCTCCTGACTCAATTTTTATTGAATCAGGTAGGTCATGCATTGTTTCACTTGGATAGTTGAGGGCAGTCAAGTCCACGGATTCATAGAGAACTGTCTGTCCGTCACCAGCATAGATTTTGAACCTGAACTGGTCGCTAATCCAAGGGTTACCTCCATCTTTATAAAATATACTCTTCACCTTTTTAATCCAAAAAGGGTACTGAACCTGTGAGAAGTCAGACATTTCAAAGAAAGTTGCTCTCTCAGGAGTCCAAGTGAAGAAAGCACCAGTTCCACTATAATAAGTTATCCATTCTTCAGCTTTTTCCCCCTTTAAGATGACCGAGTTCTTGGCACTGGGACCTACCCAACCTGCTTTTACCGTATTGCTTATCACTCTGCCCATATAGTCTCCAAAACAATAACTTGCAATTACCACACCTAAAATAAAAAACATAACCTTTTTCATCTTTTTCCTCCTCCTTTTATAAAAACATCTATACATTCTGTCAGCAACTCTATTACTTCATACACACCTCCTTTTATTAAATCATTGTTTCTCACTTTATAAATGCTACCATTTCCTTTCATTTATTTATTAAGTATAATTCTTAAGATTACTTTTGTCAAGAAAAATTGCTTTGCATTATACTTATTTTTTTATTCATTTTCTTCAAACTTTAAGGGTTTTTCTTGACAAACATCTTTTCTACATTATCTTTTCACACAAGATGATAAAAATTGAGCATATTGGGATAGCTGTAAAAAATATTGAAGAAGGACTTAAGATTTGGGAAGATATTTTTGGACTCAGGACAGAGAAAATTACTCAAGTAAAATCTCGAAATGTAAAAATAGCTCTTATTGATGCAGGAGGAGCAAAAATAGAACTTTTGGAACCTACGGGAGAGAAAAGCCCAATTGCAAAATTCTTGAAAAAGAGAGGCGAAGGATTACATCATATCTGTTTTGAAACAAAAGATATTGAGACTACTGTAGCCACATTAAAAAAGAAAGGGATTATGTTAATAGACAAATCTCCGAGACCTGGGGCATTTTCAAAGAAAATTGTTTTCTTGCATCCTTCTTCGTCCCAAGGTGTTCTCATCGAGCTTTGTGAGAAATAAATGATTTTTCTGACTTTTATTATCTTAAACAACTGGTCGCCTGATACTCTTATTAGTGAAGGTTATACTTCCTATCCCAACCAAAATAATATAGTTTGTGATGCAAGTGGAGACATGCACATTTCATGGTTTAAATGGAATGGTGGGTCTTCATATTCTATATACTATCAACATTACACAGGGACTCAGTGGATAGGTTATGAAGACTTATCTACCGGAATAACAGGAGGATTCAATTATTTACCATCTATAACAAATTGGAGTTCTGCATCTGGAGATTTGTTCCTTTTCGCATTATGGCAAACCAATTGGGTAAGTCATCGGGGCGAAGGATATTTTAGAATAGCTCTGAGGAAGTTTTCCTCAACTGGAGAATGGGAAGATACTATAGCATTTGTTTCATCTGATTCAATGGATGCTTTTGCTCCCTGTGCAGTATGTGATTACAAAGGAGTAGTTCATATCGTATGGGAACAAGGATATGAAATTTGTTACAGGAATCTCACAGTCTTTGGCTTTTCAGATGAGATTTTTTATCTTTCAAACAGCGGGGTATATACAGCTTATCCTGCAATAGCAACTTTTGAAGAGAAATTATTCGTTGTTTGGGAAGATTTAAGGGATGGAAATTTCGAAATATATTTTAAAGAATTTGATGGAAATAAGTGGAGTGATGATAAGAGAGTTACAAATTCAACTTCTGCTTCTCTTTTCCCAAGTTTATGTGTTGATTCAACTGGTATAGTTCATATCGTATGGCAAGAAGATGCAATCGGAGGATATAAAATCTTTTACACTAATTATACTCAAGGAAATTTTGATACTCCCAGCGTAGCTGTAGAATCTCCAAGCGAAGCAATGAGATCATCTATCGTAAGTGATGGGGAGAAAATTCATCTTGTATGGTCAGACTCAAGGGATGGAGACTGGGAAATCTATTACAAAGTTAAAAGTCAAAAGTTAAAAGTGAAAAGTGAATGGGAAGCTCCTGCAAGATTGACATATAGTTCAGGAGTTTCGGCAGACCCAAGTATCAGTGCAGACAAAGATGGAAATCTTTATCTCTTGTTTTGGGATACTCGTGATGGAAAGGCAAAAATATATTTCAAGAAGAAAGAACTCAAGAACACAAAAGCACAAGAGCACAAAAGTGTAAATTTAGTCATCTCGCCAAATCCGTTCACTCAAACTACAGTGATTAGGGTTCAGGGGTTAGGGGTTAGTGAAAAGCAAGCTGACCCTACGATTCACGATTCACGATTCACGATTCACGATATTGCTGGCAGACTCATCCGGGAATTTCCGATCCACGATGCAGGGTTTGCGATTCACGAAGTAGTTTGGGATGGCAAGGATGCTAACGGAGTAGAGTTAAATTCTGGAATTTACTTTTTGAAAATTGAAAATCAAGAGTTGAAGAAGAAAATAGTTGAAAAAATCATTTTGATAAGATGAGAAAAATTTCTGGATTAGCAATTTGTTGGTTTGCAAGTTTGCTGATAACAGGGAAAGTAGCAGATTCTTTTAGTTCTGGGAGATTGTGGAAAACCTCGCCTGATGGAGAGACCTCCTGGTATCAATTATCAAAGTCAGAAAATTTCTCCTACAAAGCTCCTCCTCAACTTATCTCTTCTAACCCAAGTGGTTGTGTAGTTGAAATTCCTTCAGGAGATGAGGAAGTTTTTATTCTTGTAGGTATTCCTCCTCGTGGACAAGTTAAATGTAATCAAGGAACCATTGACCAAATTGCGTGGATAAGAAGACATCGGATTGCAAGAATTTCAGTCAAACCCTTCAAGAACAAAAAAAGAGAGATACACATAAATTGGGAAACAACTAAAGGAAATTTGGGATTACCTGAAAATACACCATTTGAGCATATATTAAGAAAACATCTTGTAAATTATGAAGTCTCAAAAAATTGGGTAAGACCAAGAAAAGTCAAAAGTCAAAAGTCAAAAGTCAAAAGTTGTAAAATTATTGTGGAACAAGAAAGAATATATCGTGTAAGTTATGAAGATATTTGTGACATAATCCCAGAGAATATAGACCCCAGAACTATCAAGCTAACTCATTGTGGATTTGAAGTTCCTATAGTTATAAAGGGGGAAGAAGATGGAAATTTTAATTCAGATGATTGGTTTGAGTTCTATGCCAAGCGAAGAGAAGGTGAATTTACATACTTGAATTTATATTCTGATACAAATGTCTATTGGCTTGAATTTGGAGGCCCACCCGGCGCAAGGTTAGCAAAAGAGAGCTGTGAGCCTTATCAAGCATCGGTTGTTTCTTCTTACCCATCTAAAATTCACTTTGAGCAAGACAGTATTTATAGACTTTTCGGTGATTACCCGGACACCATTGACCCTTGGTTCTGGGCTGGATTTGACTATGAGAAAAGTTTCTACTTAGAAACACCAAATCCAGTTACATCTGCCGATTGTAGTTTAAAAATTGTTCTTCGGACATCAAATGGGCCAGGAAAATGTCAGATAAAATTGAACAATAACTTCATAGGAGAAATAGATTTTCCAGATGCTCAAGGATTCCCCATTACATTTGAAACATCCTTTTCACAAAATATTCTTAGAGATTCAACTGAGCTTACTCTTACGCCAATAGCAGGAAATATTTATCTCAATTTTGTCGAATTAAGTTACTCAAGACTATATAAAGCTCACAACGGCTATATAAAATTTAAACCATCTGTTCCCGGAACCCACAAATTTAAGATAACTGGATTTGTGAACCCCGAAATCAAAGTTTGGAAAATCGGCACCTCATTTATTGTTGATGGGAAAAACGAGTATGACGATAGTTCGCAAACTTACACTTACACTTTTCAAAACACAGCCGATATCTATACTGAGTATATAGCACGGGATTTTGAACTCAAGCATATACGAATTGAGACTACTTCCTCAGACCTTAGGTCTCCAGCCAATCGGGCAGATTATATAATCATTACTAATTCGGAGTTCTATAATTCCGTCTCAAGTTATGCAAATTGGAAAGAGAGGCAAGGATTTACTTGCAAAGTAGTAAATCTTCAGGATATTTATGATGAATTCAATTTCGGACTTGTTTCTCCAAATGCTATTCACAATTTTCTAAAATATGCTTTTGAAACTTGGAGTCTCCCTCCTGTTTATGTATTATTACTTGGAGATGCCAGTTACGACCATCGCAACATTCTTGGCTTCGGCAATAATGATATAGTTCCTTCTAAAACTTTGTTTGATGAAAACTTGATTCTTATCCCCTGTGATAATTTATATGCTTGTATTAGCGGTGATGACCCAATACCAGATATCTTCTTGGCAAGATTACCTGCAAAAAATGTTCAAGAATTTAATATTATGTTTGGAAAACTCAAGCAATATGAAGAAGCAAAACTATGGGGAGAATGGAGAAAAACCTTTTTAATAGGAATCGGAGAAGAAGATTTAACTGATGAAATGGAAAAGCTCATAAAGAATATCCCCCAAAGTTATGAAGTTAAAAGAGCCTACTATCCCAAAGTTTCCCAGCCTGAGCTCGTAAATGCCATTAACAAGGGTGCACTTTTTTTATCTTATATGGGACACAGTGGACAAAGAGAATGGGCTGGAGGATTACTATGGAAAGATGCTCTCCCCGGACTTATGAATATAGGAAGACTTCCATTTGTAGCAGTGCTTGGATGTTACAATGGAGTTTTTGACCATCCCAGAGAAGATTTTATGGGTGAACTATTTGTAAAATCACCCGGCGCAGCAATTGCTTACTGGGGACCAGCAGGAGGCGTAGGGATAGGAGCTAAAGGTTTAATAAAAGGGCCCCTTGATGCTTTGTGCACTGAAGCAAAAAATACTTCTGGAATCCTTGCTCTCCACGGAATAATTGAATGCTTTGAAAGTACAAGACACCCCAAAAATGTATTGCAACAAGTACTTCTGGGAGACCCAACTACCCCTATTTACTCTCCTCAACAAAATATAGAGCTAACTCTAATACCTCCTTCTTTATTGCCCGGCGATAGTTGCACAATATTTGGCAAATTTCCTTCTAGTATTTCTGGAGAAGCAATCCTCACAATCTATACCAATGACACAACTCAATTCAAGAAAATCAGAACTTCTGTGACAGGAGGAAAGTTTGAAACAAGTTTTATATTACCAGACACCGTTGCTGAAGGAAATGGGAAAATCATAGCTTATGCTTGGAGCGATACAACTGACTTCACTGGAATAACCCACTTTTCTATTAGTGTTCCTAATATTTACCCAATCCTCATTATACCGGAGAATCCTATAAGTAAAGACTCAGTTCTCATAAAGGTAAAAGCTTTTGACCTCGCAGGAATCAACTGGGTAAGATGCCTCTGGGGAATAAATCCTCCTCCCTGGAACATAATCCCTATGCTTCCAGATACTCAAGGTTACTTTACTGCAATAATTCCTCCACACCCTCCGGGAACAATAATATCTTTTGAAATAGAACTTGAAAATTGGAATCAAGAACTCTTTTCCGCCTGCTCCTCTTATCAAATTTTATCACTTCCAGACCTAACCGTCCATTCCAATTTCTGCTTACAAGGAACCTCTTATGTAAAAATATGTAGGAAAATAATTAACCGTGGTCAAGAACCAACTCCTCCATTTGAAGTTAGTTTTTATGCAATAGACTCGTCTCTTGATACTTTTTTCCTTGGCACGGATACCCTCGCTCTTAATGGTGAAGAATATAAACTTGCGTGTGCCCCCTGGAACTTAAAAGAGGGTAATGCCCTTGTCGTAATAGACCCAACTAATGTAGTTGAGGAAAGTAACGAGGGAAATAATTATAGTAAGATAACTAACATCCTTGTTAATTTATTCGATGTAACTGAAGAATCTGGAACTAATGGATGGGTAAAAAGCTTTGATTCTTGTTTCCAATGCTCAATACCGTCACAATCAGTCTCAGCCCCCACTGTTTTAGAATTAAAAGATACTACGCTTGGATACATTGCAAGACTCCGAGCTAAATCATCATCGCTCCTTCAACCTATGAGTATAGTAATGCACCCTGATTCCCTAAATCCTGCTATTTACAGATGGTCTTCAGACTACTCACGCTGGCTTCTTATTAGCACAGACACTCTCGTGAATACCCAGAAATTAGGAATCTTCTCTCTTATTCCACGCGAAGACATTACACCACCTGAAATTGCACTTAATATACAAACTGGAGCTTCATTTATTGCCACAAATTTGAAAATTGAGGCTATCTTATCTGACCCGAGTGGCATAGACATTCTTGATAATAAACCGAAAATTATCTGCGACCACGACACTGTGCCGGACTCACTTTATTCCTATCCAACAGAGAATGCAAGCATTTGTGCACTCCCTCTTGTCTTCAGAAAAAACTTCTCAAACGGTCCACATACTCTTTCTTTTATAGCTTGCGATTTTAATGGAAACTGCACAAAAAAGACTATAACAATCCATATAGGTCCATTTGAACCCCCCGGAAAATATTGCTGGGGTAATTACCCAAATCCAGTCCGAGGCAACAAGACCAAATTTTACTTTGAATTCACTATTCCACCAGATGAATTCAGAATAGATTTATATACGGTATCAGGAAGACTACTTAAAACCTTTACTCCACAACTTGCGGAGAAAATAGAGTTTGACTGGGATCTTAGAGTAGATGGAAAACTTTGCGCAAATGGTGTGTATTTTTATAAAGTATTCGCGAAGAAAAGTGATACAAAAATTACTCGGATATTTAAACTTGCCATATTAAGATGATAGTTACAAGTTACAAGTTGCAAGTCACAAGTCAGAGGTCTTTGGTTTTATGTTTACTTGCTACTTACTACTTACTACTCTCTACTTCTCTAAATGCCACTTGGTATAGTGCTGAACTCCTATCATTAAATGCAGGTCCAAGAGCTCACTCAATGGGATGCGCATATACTGCTATTGCTGATGATCCTTTTTCTCCTTGGTGGAATCCTGCCGGCCTTATTAAAAATCACGGACCCTACATAGCAGGCATGCAAACGCGTCCATTTGGACTGGAAAACTTTAGTTTTATCAGTGCAGGCTACCCTCATAAAAAATTTGCATTCTCTATACTTGCCGCTTCTCTCAAAATTGACGAAATCCAGAGACTCCCAGATACCCTTGTCCCAGAGCCCATCGGTTTCTTTAAAGACCAGGAACTCGCTATCTTCCTTTCTTCCGCATATAAAATAAGGGAAAGTACTGAGGTCGGTATAAATATTAAACACCTGCGATATAATCTGGATGACACGCAGGCAAAAGGTTTTGGAGTTGACATCGGGATTAGTTCTAAACTCAATAATATTCCAATTGGACTCGTTATTAAGGATATCGGAGGAACTCGACTGAAATGGGATACCGGTCAAAAAGATTGCAGACAAACAAATTCTATTCTGGGAGCTGCTTACTCCTTTAATAACCCCTCTATTGGAAATTACTACCTTCCAGGAGACTTTTTGCTTTCAGCAGACATCGGATACGAATACAAACCCTTTTGTGGAATCGGAGTTGAATACTCTTTTATGGATATGTTCTTCTTGCGAACTGGTTTCTCTGGAAAATCAAACAGCTTGAACACAGGAATAGGAATAAAAGTTCGTAATCTCTCTATTGATTACTCATTCTCTCCACATGACTTAGGTGTCTCTCATCAAATATCTGCTTCTATCACTTTCTTTAAAACGACTTCCCAACCTGAAAAGCGACATCCTCCAAAAACCCGCAAGCGTCGGAAATCGACTCAGCGACCGAAATAGGTCCTTCCATTAAACTAAAAACCGAACTCAACCCTTCCTTGTAAAAACCGTCTATTCCTTCACCTATACTACCCGTTATCCCAATTACAGGAATCTTATGAGTTTTGCCAAATTGCATTACCTCCCAAACCACCTTGCCATATCTTGTGTTTTTGTTTATCTCGCCCTCACCTGTGATTATAACATCTGCATCAGATACTCTCTCCTCAAAATCAAGCAACTCCATTATAAATTTTGCTCCTCCAACAACTTCTGCCCCGATAACCGAAAGCCCAAACGGAACTCCACCAGATGCTCCCATCCATGGTTTTTTACTTAAATCAACCATATCAACGACTTCTGAAAAATGAGTCAATCCGTTCTCAAGAATTTCTATCTCTTTATGAGAAGCACCCTTTTGACCAGCATATACCTTAGCCGCACCATCCGGACCAACCAAAGGATTCAAAACATCTGCAAGTACTATAATTTCTGGTATGGGCGAGGTTACCTCGCCCATACAAATTTCTTTTATCTTATTAAGAGTAATTCCAACTGGGATAAAATTATTACCAGATTCATCTAAAAACTTTACTCCCAGTGCCGCAAGAATTCCAGTTCCACCATCGCAAGTCGCACTACCGCCTACACCAAGAATTATTTTATTAATGCCTTTTTCAACTATTGTTTTTATGAGTTCCCCAACTCCATATGTCGTTGTATTCATTGGGTTTCTCAAATGAACCATTGAACCTTTAACCCCTTTAACCTTTGAACTCTTAAACCTTTCTTTTGGCAAAAGAGAAAGCCCTGCCACCTTCGCAAGCTCTATCACTACGGTGTCTTCCATAATTAAATATTCTGCTTCTATCTTATCCCAAAGAGGACCGGCAATTTTTCTTTTATAGCTCTCACAGTCTTGCGCTCTTGTGCACTTGTGCTCTCTTATTACCTCAAGAGTCCCATCTCCACCATCAGCTAAAGGAATCTTTTCAATCTTTGCTATAGGCAAAACTTTCTCTAATCCCTTCTCAATACAATTCGCCACTTCCAGACTGCTCATACAATCCTTAAAGGAATTAGGAGCAACTACAATCTTCATATCATTCCAGAGTATCGCAAAAGTCTGTGCTTCAGAGACTCTTGTAAATAAAGACTTCTCATTGTCTCAATCTCCAGTGTATTTCCGTCTGTTGTGATAAGAATAGCTCCTTCCTTATCTGTTCTCAAAACTTGTGCACCCAACTCACTATATTTCTTGATTACCCCCGGAGCTGGCTCTCCCCAGCGATTTCTACCACACGATATTATCGCAACATCCGGGTTTATACTTGAAACCCTTTCACCGACAAAACAAGATTTATTCCCATGTTTAGGAACTGATAACACTGTTACCTTTTGATTGTAGGAGCTTGATTTATCAAGCCCAATGGGTTTTACATCACCCGGAAATCTAAAGGAAATATCTCCATACTCAAGCACAAGCCCTACATTATCAGCATCAATAAACTTACAAGGAATATCCTTATATTCTAATAATTCAAGTAATCTTAACCACGATTTAGAAGAATAAGCCACAGCAGGACAAACAAATTCCTTCACCTTGAAATTATCAATGATATATCTGATTCCTCCAATTCTATAAATCTTTGGGTTTATGGCTACAACGAGGTCAAGAGTTTTTACTCCCTTTGCTCTCAAAAACGGAGTAACTATCTTCTCTCCGGCATCAAACCAGGTTCCCCACTTCCGTGGTCCGCCATCAATTAAGATTTTACGACCTGAGGTTGCACCTCCCCGAGGCATCTCAATAAACACACAATCCCCGTGCCCAACATCAAGGTAAGTTACTTTAAGCTTCGGATGGCTAATTTTATATACACCTGACCATAGGAAAATATTTGCTAATATCAGCACTCCGTATATAAGTACTTTTCTTGCTGGGTTAGAAGTCCGAAGATTCACTCCACTCAATATGAAAAGATAAGAGAGTCCAATCAAGAGTATGGATGGCTTCCCGACCCAGAAATGACCATAAAGGACTTTGTTAAACCATTCTATGATTGTGAGTGTGAATGTAGTCGCTCCCCAGTTCACACAAGCAAATATATTGCCAAGAAACTCCCATGGCAAAAGATTAAATATGCTCATCGCGAAAGTTAATGCAATACACACTCCGGTAAGTGGAATCACGAATACATTCGCAATAATCGATATGATAGGCACTTTCCAAAAGTAATAAGCAATGAGAGGTGCAAGCCCAATCTGGACGCAGAAGGAAACTACAAAAATCTTGAGAAAATATAGGACTATGCGATTTCTTATATTTATTCTGCCAAATAGCAAATTGTATATCTTGGGATATAAATAAACAATTGATAGGACAGCACCAAACGAAAGCTGAAAACTTACATCAAAAAGCGCTTGTGGATTAAGGAATAAAATGAAGAGGACTGCAAAGGAAATTACATTGAGCGCATCAGTATCTCTTTCTGCGGTAATGGCAATCATTCCGAGTATAGTCATTATTGTAGCCCTCACTACCGGCATCCTTAAATCTATCATAAACGCATAGAGTATAAGGAAAATAGATGTGAGAATTTGCTTGGGAATCAATGGAATCCTAAATACACTGAGTATTATGAATATTATAAA